>JACPZN010000258.1 GCA_016195505.1 Nitrospirota bacterium
AAATCTCGATTCTGCCGAATGGCTTCCTCGCGGCGTCCCTGAAACAGCCCACAATCCAGCAAGAGCCGACAGCCTGGGACCTCCAGCATGTGTCGGCTTCCTGTCACGGAACGAGCGGCACCATGGAAGGAGAGTTTCATGATGAGATGACTCCATTGTGGCGTCCGATGAGGTCCCAGGCCTCCTGGGCCGTTTCGGCATAGTGGAACAGTTGCAGGTCCTGCTGGGCGATCAGCCCGCTTTCGACGAGCAACTGCCAGTTGACCAGACGATCCCAAAATTCCCGTCCGACCAGCACGACCATCACGTTTTCCGTCTTGCCGCTCTGGAGCAGCGTCAACGTTTCGAACAATTCATCGAGCGTGCCGAATCCTCCAGGAAAGGCAACGAGCGCTTTGGCGCGGATGAGAAAGTGCATTTTCCTGATGGCAAAATAGCGAAACTGAAAACTGAGCGTCGGTGTGATGTAGGGGTTGGGGTGCTGTTCATGCGGTAAGGTGATGTTGAGGCCGATCGATTTGGCGTTAACGTCCGCCGCTCCGCGGTTCGCGGCTTCCATGATGCCAGGCCCTCCGCCCGTGACAATGACGTAGTCGCAGCGGCCATCGATTTGGCAGGAGGAGGAAACCAGCCGACCGAATTCACGCGCCATATCATAGTACTTCGAGAGGGCGAGTTGGCGTCGCGCGATCGCTATCTTTTGCTGGTTTACGGGATCATCCGGGGCACGAGCAGCTTCTTCTTCGGCCATGTGGAGCGCTTGCTTCGCGGCGGCCGGCTCTTGCAGTCTCGCGCTGCCGAAGACAACGATGGTCGATTTGACCCCTTCTTCACGCTGAATCAACTCTGGCTTCAAGAGCTCGAGTCCGATGCGGAGGGAGCGAAGCTCGTCTCGTTGGAGAAACTCTGTGTCCTTGTCGGCCGGGATATAAGACGAAGACGTGACGTCAGCGTGCGGATGTGCAATGCGATCGGAAGAAAGCCCTGGTGCATGACGACCCACTGGGAGTCACAGATGACTTGCAACGCATCGACGCCAAGACCTGTGCGTGAAATGATCAAATCCGGGTCGACCGGTGTCCAGGGTTTCACTAACCAGCCAAAATTGACACGCGAATACTTCATGTCGAGGAAGCTATAGCTCGCGACAATGCCTGTCTGCGAATCGGTGATGGAATCGGGCGCGCCTAGCTTGGCGATCACCTCGGTCAACCTGGTATGTCCCGGAACGATGAACGCCACATCGTCCTGCGTGAGCGGGGCGTTCAAAGTGACGCGAACCACGTTGCAGCCGAGAGAAGTCACGCACATGAGGGTGGAGAGGAACATGAGGAACATTCTGGAACGCGCGAATGGCATCTCACTCTCCGAAAGGCCAGAAACGAAACTCGAGTCCATCTGTCCGCTTCGAGGACATGACCTCCTCGACGGTCCCTTCACGGTTCACGATGACGAAGAGATCGTCACTCTTGATGGACAGGCGTGAAAAATTGAGAACGATGAGTAGCAGGCTGCCCACTTTGGCATCGTATCGATAGTACTGAAACACGTCGCGCCCGTTTACTTGAAGCAGCCGATCCGGTGCCCCGAGTAGAGCAAGCACTTCCGCCTTGGTGGTCGTGCCCTGTTTGATCGAAGACACAGCCTCGGACCTGATGTCGTCTCCAAGAGTGCCTCGGCTGAACGCACAGCCATGAATCAGCAGTCCGATTGCCATGAGGAATGGAAGGGATCGGTGGAATATCATGGAGCCTCGTCTCTTTGTTGATCATGAGAAGGTGATATTTGGCGCACAAGGATGAAATCCTGCTCATAGACCGCATAGACCGAAGGGGCAAGTCCGACATGCTGGTAGACGGTTTGGGCCGTGCGATTGTCCCGTTCCACGTACAGTCTGATCCCACAGACCTGCGGATCCGCCTTGGCTTTGGCGACGATATGGTCATACATCGCTCGATAGACACCTTGGCGGCGCCAGGTCGGGGCGACATAGACGCTCTGCACCCACCAGAAGGCTGCGTTGCGCCAATCGCTCCACTCAAAGGTAATCATCAACTGGCCAATGAGTCGATGGCGACCGGCCTCAAGAATTTCAGCAACCAGAAAAAATCCGCGCTCAGGGGCAGACAGTAATGAGAGTGTTCCTTCACAGAGCCTGGGCAAATCGAGCCGCCGCCCTTCGGTCTCCAGTGCCATGGCGGTGCTGAAAGCAACAATCGAGTCCACATCTTCCCGACGGGCCGGTCTGACTAAGATTTGTTCCGGCAAGAGCATACTCGTCATGGGATCGATTTGGGCTTGTTGAGCCACCCTGCTCTGGGCCTATAGAACCCGGCGGAAAACTCCATCTTCATGGCATCTTCCGGGAGAAGGTTGATCGGACGCAAGTCATGTTCAGGGACGAAGGCCAAAAAGCCTGTAAAGGGATGGATGGCTGTCGGCACGAAGACCATGAATAGACTGGCGGAAGGCTCGACCTGAATTGCTCTTGGAGCAACCCCCATCACAAATCCGAGTGCCCAGAACCCATCGCGAGGAAACGGGAATGCGACCACCGTGCTGCGACCAAACCGTGATCTAAAATTCAATACATCCGTCATCCCTTTTAACGTGAGGTAGATGCTTTGCACGAGAGGAATCTGCTCCAGTCGGTGTTCGAGGCGGCTCATCAGGCGTTGACCAATAACATGGTCGGCAACGCTGCCGACGATAAGAAGGAGAAGTATCAATAGGAGCAGGCCGAGTCCAGGGACTGGATCGGACATGTGTCTGCCGACGAGATTGTCCAATGCTTTGAAGAGGGTTGAGAGAATCAAGAATGTGGCCCATGCGGGAACCAGGACAATGAGCCCGGCGATAAACAATCTCCAGAATGCCTTAATCATGAGGATCCAACCAAGTCGAGACGGAAAAGTCTATTAGTCTAGCAGAATCATTGCGGCGAATGGGAGAGAGCTTGATTGGCTTGCTCTCCGAGTGTTCATCCATTATCCTATGGCCCGGAGTCCTAGAACTTCCCCAAAAGTAAGCGGGAGTAAATGGAGGGCCAGGCGTCATGAGCATTGATAAAGATCTTCTCGCGATTCTCTGTTGCCCGGAGACCAAGCAGCCAGTCAGTCTGGCAGATCCGTCCCTGGTCAAGAAACTCAATGAGGCTATCGGGCGTGGCGGGCTGAAGAACAAAGGGAAAAAGCCTGTGTCGGAACAGCTTGATGGAGGCCTTGTTCGTGCGGACCAGAAGATCCTCTATCCCATCCGAGAAAATATTCCGGTCATGCTCATCGAGGAAGGAATTCCTCTCGAACAAGTAAGCTGAAGCGCCCTTCTCCCTCACTTGTCCTACTCCGTCTTCCCATTCTGAACATTCTGTAATTTCACCTATTCAGCGGCTTCCTGTGCTGAGTCTTCACGCAACGCCTGCGTTGGTACCGGGGAAAAGATTATGGGCCGTAGATTTGAACCTCGTCCTCCCGGCTGTCGGTTTTTGATCCAGTTGATGTGCCACAATGCATGCAGAGATATTCATACAGATTGCCGGTTGAGAGGACGAGCAACAAACGCTCTCGTGTAGGGGTGGCAACCCGACAGCGTGGACAATATAAGAGTGTAGCATTGAGTGATTTGAATTGATCTTGTGAGCCCCGCGAGGTTGCCGGGGATCGATTTCCCGGGGCTCGCTGGGCTCCGGATAGCCAAGGGGAAGGGGATCTCCGAGGAGGCTGTGGCATGTGTAATTTTATTGATCAGAGCAATGGTCGGTCAAGAGTTTCGAGAGTTAGGAAGAAAGTGACTTGGAAGTCGATTCATACTTCAACTAGGTCCGCTACTAAACATCTGCGGACGATGATTCAGGGACATGCCTTTTCTGTGCAGCTCTCCAGAGCAACCGGCTGACTTGAACCAAGACATAGACGGCAACCCCGCTGAGTAGGCCATAGAGCCCGGCTCGACTCCATGGCCACAGCGCTGGAGCATGAAGGATGAAGCCTAAGGCGATATGGCCACCGACTCCGAGGCAGAGGGCGAAAATAATCCACTCTCGGATCAACTGCATCAGCCATACCCTGTGTGGTCGTCAAGGAGAGGCTCGTCCAGACCTAAAAATGGATCGAGGCTAGACGGCTGTCTTGGCAGATTCGATCTCCGTTGCTGTGATGAGGCTGGAGAGATAGTCTGCCACAAAGTTCAAGGCTTCTTCACGGCCATCGGCTCGGCGTCCTTTTTCCCGCCGTTGCACCGAGAGTTCATGTTCGAGATCCGACCGGACTTCTCCAAAGACTCGTTGCAACGAAGACGGGGTGAGATTGGCATCCATGTCTTCGAGTTCCTGACATCGATCAAGAACCCAATTGAGTCCCTCAATGCGTCCGGCATAGTGCTCTTGCTCGGCTGTATCGATCCGGGCCATGGCGGTCGCAAAGGTTTGGGCTTCGTAAATCAAATTGTAAAAGCTCGTGACGGCCCGCTGCAAGGATGGATTCATAATGTTCCTTCTCTCAAATAAGTAAACTATTCAATTATACATGAGATTACGCGGGCGACAAGGAATATTTTCAGGTGCTACGTGAAGAGGAGAGAATGGAACTCGTTCATAAATCCATAATAAAGTGGGGCGAAGTCTTTCAGACACTCTGGGCTCGTTTCCTTCAAGCGCTTAAAGAAGAAGATCTGGGTGCGTGGGTCGAGCTGCTCCAGTAGCTGGCCGAGCTGAGCCATCGTGAAGTTGCCGGCAGGGACGCTTAACACATAATGAACAAGCCGCTCGACGAACTGTTGAGCGACATATTCGCTGCTTAGGTAACCATCGGGGAGTTTTCCTGAGGCTAAAAACTCATCAAAGGGTATGGCTTGCGCAGCAAATGGAATCGATTGCTGCTGGGGAGGAGTCACGCTGAGGATACTCCATGGCTGAACGTGAGCAGTTTACGTGAGACAACTCTACTGGACCCCCTATGGATCGTCAAGTGTGCAGAAGGAGCAGCAATGTTTGAGCCGAAAGGCTGATACGATGACGACAAGGCGGGTTGTCAAGTGACCTCGCTCAGCAGAATACACCTCGATGATGTGTACTTGGGCAAGTAAGCCTCCTGTGCATCGCTTGCTAGAGAATCCACAAACAACGAGGGGCAGGGTTCCTAACAGGACCCTG
>JACPZN010000259.1 GCA_016195505.1 Nitrospirota bacterium
CAGCCAGATCAGCAAGGTGGGGAGAGAAGCTGCGATAGGCTTCGAGGACCATGGCTACGGCGTCGGCGTATCGATATTTTTTCGTCTCCATCCGGTGAGGGGCATAAATGTGGTATCGGCTCATCGCTGAAATCTTGCAGATCTTCGCCTTCAATTTGAAATAGCGCTGGAAGATATCGGCATTCCTGGCGCAGGTTGCCAACAGCACCTCGACGGCTTGGTCAGGCACGTCGTTGCCGAGGTTGCGAGTCGCAATGGGAGAGGAAAAGCGACGGAGTCCGAGATTCTCGGATTTCCAGTCGCTCACGAGAGTCTTGTAAATTTCTCCAAGCAGATCGCGTTGAGTTGAAAAGACGCGATAGAGCTCTTGATAGGCAGCCTGGCGAACCGAGGCCTTCTGGCTCCGCACATAGGTCATGAGCCCTTCACGATTGAGTGCCTGTTTCTTGCCGTAAACTTTGAGGGTGAACGTAAGCCCATTTGTCACCACATCGTAGAATGTGGTGACGGCGCTACGGCCTGTGACGTTTTTGAGGTTGACGATCTTTTCTTCCGGCTCGGACAGAGTATGCGGCTTGAATCGTCTGATCGTTTCCAAGTGATAGCGCAGATCGCCCGCGACCGCCATCACGCGGGCAGCGTTGGTTTCATCGACGCTCTGCCACCAGAGTTCGAAGAAGAGCAGCCGATTGTTCAGGCTCGTCAGCCGTTCTTCAACTCGTGTCTTAAACGAGCGAGCTTCTGAGTTCTTCGTGTTTTCGGAAAACCACAGATACGCGTAGGCGCCGAGCCGCGACGATCCCTGAGCGATCGCCTCGCTGAGGTGGAGCAGCGCGAGGAGGTCGTGGCTGGACATGGACGATGCCAGGCGTGGCCGTGCGGCTTCGATCTGAACGACCTTTGCTTCCAGATCGGCAAGGAGTGAGTCGAGCTGGCGGATAGGATCCTTGACGAGATGAGTCAAGTCCCAGTGATCAGGAAACGAGGGTCGTGCAGTTTGGCGTGGTTTTGAGACAGTTCGTGTCAGGGTCCTCCCGGCCATAGTCTTCTCCTTCGTGAATCACGGAGGCACGAGCGCGATCATACCATTGCCGGACCGTGATGCGAGTCGAAAAATGTGCGAGGCGCCACAGTCCCACCCGCGGTTCGTTGACAGCAATCAGAAGGGATGTGACAATCCCACCTCACAGGATCCATGATGACAGATCAAGAACTCAATCGTGCGGTTCAATATGTCACGGCCAGCACTTCCTATGCGCGTGAAACGGTCGCCGACATCTTGAAAACGGGCCTTGGCGAACTGACAGTGATGGCCACGCAATCCACTCGGCAATTCGAACGCGAGGCGCTGCTGGAATATATTTCGCAATGGACGATCAAACGAACTGGGCAACCAGAACCACTGGTCCGTGAAGTGCTGGGCTGTGCCGGCCGATGGCTGGATGAAGTCTATGACGAAATCACAAAGCGTCAGCCGGAAATTATCGGTCAGTCATCGAACGACGACGAGGATACCGAACCGGTCTAAGACCGTCGTTCGTGAAACGTCGTTCGTATCTCGTTCTTGAGGTTATCTCCTGCGAAATACGCTTCACGAGGAACCAACAACGGTGGAGGGGGGGCGATGGCTCGATGGCGGCCGCGACGTACAGTGAAGCTTTACTCCACCTTACGGGAAGGCCACGGTGCGTCTGTCGTGTCTTGGAAGCGGGATTCAGAGCAAGGTCTCTCTCGCCATCTCAATGACCAATGGAACATGCTCCATCGGCATTGTGCTGATCAGTCGAGCCATCTTCGGCTTGGTCGGCTCATTCATCGTCTCTCTCATCGTGATCCTGGTGCTCAAGAGTCGGCGTTGGCTGAGTTAGAGCTTGCGACACAGCTCATTCGCACCGGGGCTCGCGTAACTTTCCTGCCTGAATCTAAGGCACGGACGGCAGATCTCGAGTGTCTTCTGGGTCGGGAACGATTCTTTGTCGAAGTAACGGCTATGGTTGGCTCCGCCGAACGGACGCGGCTCCCGTTCCGTGGAATTGCACTCGACAAAGAACTGGGAGAAGAAGAGGATCGCGGCCTTATCCTGATCCATCGGGTTCTGGCGCGCATTCAGCAGAAGGCCAAACAACTCGCCGACTATCGCGACCCAGTGATCTTAAGTATCTCGATCCCGCGCGCTGATTTACAGGGATCGAAAATGAGCAGACGGGAACAGATTCGGCTAGATCTGAAAGTCTTGGCCGGGTCAGTGACGGTCCTCCTAACAAAACTGCGACACCTTAGCGCGGTCATGATTTCTCTTTGGGATGTCGAACAGCTTCCCTCGAAAGCGGCGACGCGACTGGCCAATGTTGAGTTAGTTGAGCGGACGAGACATCAGAGGGCCTATCCGCGTGTTCGTGTATTGATTCAGAATGCTGGTGCAACAGCGCCACTCACTGAACGACAGGAGGAGGCATTTCGGCAGATCCTTTAAAGGGGTATGGGCGAAGGATTATCAGCCTGAATTGGGTTGTTCCAGGCGCTGAGTAAGCCAACATTAGGATCCTTTACCGGCATTGTAAATGTCGCCGCCAGCTTCCTTGTAGCGTTGAAAGACGGCCACAGCTTCATCTCGGCACAGATCCCGGCTTACGGCGATTCCTCGTTTCTTGAGTGCCATTACCCAGCCGCTCGGTTTCGGACCTTCATCGAACCCGATCGCCGACGCGTCGCGCGCTCGCGCACCACAGAGAACTTTCCGGACTCCGGACCAGGGGATGGCTCCGTAACACATGGCGCAAGGTTCACAGCTGGTGACCAGCTCGAGCTTCGGTAGGCCCGCCGCACCAAGATCAAAATGCCCAACGAGCTGTTGGGCATTGGCGAGGGCAACCATTTCGGCGTGGGCAAGCGAACAATTTGTTGCCGCGACGAGATTGATTCCGATGGAGACGAGCCGGCCTGTTGTCGTTTCGAACACAGCGGCGCCGAAGGGTCCTCCGGTTTTCGATGTCACATTGGTCAGTGCCAGTTGGATGACGAACCGCATGCGGTCTCGAGCCACTTGAATGGGTTTCTGCTGGCGGCAGGCAAGGCGAATGGCCCACGATGGAAGGCGAAAGGGATATTTGGACGAAAAACCCGGCTTCACAATGGCAACGAAAGTTTCAGCGCTTCGAGATTCTTCGTGACCATGGCATCGCCGTTCTTGGTGGATACTTCGATGCCGGTCGCGCAGACAGTTCGGCACTCATCCAGCCGTCCGAGTTTATGGAGCGATTGAGCGAGGGCAAAGTAAGCGGCTGAATAGGCTGGTTTGACGGTCACGCATTGCCGCAGGGCTGTGGCCGCTTCCTCAAAATTCCCATCGTCCATATGGGCTTTCCCCAAGCCGAACCAGGCGACCTCGTCGTTTGGGTCGATCGCGAGCACTTTCTTCAACGGTTCAATCCGGGTACTGGGCATCGAGGTCTCCAAGGAGTTATCAAACGTGGCACTGACCGTAGCACGCGTTCCCGCGCATTGTCTACGGCGTTTCGTGCATGCTACGATCCAATGTCAGTGACGAGTGACGAACACAGGTGGGGTGTCCGAGAAGCAAAACGGTAGCGCTCGTCACCCGTCACTTGTAACAGAGTTAAGATGGCCAAAACCGGTCTCGTCTATCATCCAGCCTATTTAGATCATGACATGGGAACCGGTCATCCGGAGTCTCCGAACCGGCTGCGAGCGATCATGCAGCAGTTGGAGCGAAGTGGGACCGTAGCTCGCTTGATGAGGATCGAACCACGCAAGGCTGAAGAGACGTGGATCACGCAGGTACACACTCCTGGCTATGTTGCGGCGCTCAGCCAGCATGCGCCGACGAGTGGGCGGGTATCACTTGATCCAGACACGTCGATGTCACCTGGCTCATTGACCGCCGCGTACTTCGCGGCAGGTGGAGCGTTGGCCGGCGTCGATGCGATCATGAACAAGCAGGTGCACCATGTCTTTTGCGCTGTGCGGCCTCCAGGGCATCATGCAGAAGCCGACCGGGCCATGGGATTCTGCCTGTTCAACAATGTTGCGATCGCCGCACGGTATGTCCAGAAAAAGTACGATCTCAAACGCGTGTTGATCGTGGATTGGGATGTCCATCACGGCAATGGCACGCAGCATAGTTTTGAAGATGATCCCTCGATCCTATTCTTCAGCACACATCAGTATCCACATTATCCTGGAACTGGCCGAGCGACCGAAAAGGGTAAGGGGGCGGGAGAGGGATTTACGATTAATGTGCCGATGGAAGCCGGTGAGGGGGACGACGAGTATCGTGCAATCTTTCGCAAGGCACTAGTGCCGGCGGCTGATAACTTCAAGCCTGAGTTCGTCATCATCTCAGCAGGATTTGATGCGCACAAAGATGATCCGCTCGCCAGTATGGCCCTGACTGAAGCGGGCTATGAGGATTTGACCGGAATCGTTGTCGGTATTGCCAAGCGCCATGCGAAGGGTCGTATTCTTTCTTCGCTCGAAGGCGGGTACAATCTGACGGCGTTGTCGGTTTCAGTTGATCGTCATATTCAAGCGCTGTTGAATTCATGAAGCTCGGAATTAAGCTCGCCGTCACCGCAGTTGTACTGTTTGGGGCGACATACCTGTATTACACCGAAATCAAACCTGTGGTGATCTTCGGCCTGCGATCCGACTATGCCCACGCAATTCCGTTTCAAAAGATTCCGGAGGGGCTGACGAGCCTGAAGGCGGAGTCCTGCGGTGAGTGCCATCGCGAAATCTACGAGGAATGGAAGGCGAGTATCCATGCACATGCCTACGAAGACCCGTTCTTCCAGGCCTACTGGAAAAAAGACAAGAACATTTGGGTCTGTTTGAACTGCCATACACCGCTGGAGAATCAACAGCCGACGTTAATCAAAGACATTCCGCGCGGTCGTGTGGAAAAAGCGGTACAGGAGCCGAACCCACATTACGATTCCGAGTATCAGAAGGAGTCGATCACCTGCGCGGCTTGCCATGTGCGCGACGGCGTGATCTATGGCCCATTTGAGGATTCCGCTGCACCGCATCCGACGAAATTTGACCCGAATTTCAGAACGGCGCAAATCTGCTATCGTTGCCACAACGTCGTCTCCGGTCCGGTGCAGTTCTACCGTGTGGGGCCTTGCGGAACCTATGCGGAGTACGAGGGCAAGTTCTTCATGAAAGAGCGGGGCTTCATTTGCCAAAGTTGCCACATGCCCGAAATCGACCGGCCCGTGGCAACGAACAGCCCCATTCGCCGCGGGCGTCAGCATCTGTGGCGGGGAGGGCACGATCCCGACATGGTCAAGCGGGCTGTGGCGGTTCAGGTGAAAGCCGACACGACCGTGCCGAAACCAGGTGATCGGGTGGGCTTTACCCTTACCTTGGTGAACGCCGGTGCGGGCCACAAGATTCCAACCGGAGACCCCGACCGGTACTTTACGGTGGAATTCATCGTGGAGGATCCGGAGGGGAAGGTGTTAGACCAGCAAAGCTCGACGATGGGGCGCTGGATCCTGTGGCAGCCGGCTATCGTAGAGTTGTATGATAACCGTCTCTTACCGATGGCCAGCCGGGAATACCAATTTTCGTACCAGTTGCCCGACAAGGCCGAGGGACTCAAGCTGAAGACACGAGTGCAGTACCACATTCTGTCCGATGGGCAGCACGAGATGTTGCAAACGAAGTATGGACTTACGGGCAATGATCCGTATCGATTCGTCGTCTATGAGCGGGAATTCCCCTTGTCCGGTGAGCTTAAGGCGGCATTGGTGAAAGACGGCCATCAGCTTTCGGCTGTTAGCCATCAGCAGGATGAGAACAATTGCAACGTGATAGCTGATAGCTGAGAACTGACCGCGTACTGAATAAGGAATATCATGACTCACCCATTACTCATTGACACGGAGACGCTACAGAAGAGCTTGGGTCAACCGGGCCTTGTCATCATCGACGTGCGCGGTAAAGCGGCGTACGAATTCGGAGGGCATATTCCCGGTGCCGTGCACTCAACCTGGCATGAGTACAGCGATCCGAATGCTATTCCGAAGGGACTGCTGAACCAGGATCTCAGCCAGATCGAGCAGATTCTTCGGCGGCTTGGGATCAACCAAGACAGCGATGTGGTCATTTACTCGAACCCATTCGACAACTGGGGCGATGAAGGGCGGATGTTCTGGATGCTGGAGTATCTGGGCCACAAGAATCTGCGCATTCTCGACGGCGGGTGGGTCAAATGGACAGCGGAGAAGCGGCCGTTCGAACATGGCCGCGTGTCGCCTGCAGCGGGAAACTTCAAAGCTCAGCCGATGCAGACCCTTGTGATTTCAAAGGATGACCTCAAGCTCGTCGTGCGGACCCCGCATCCCCAGACGGCCATTCTCGATGCACGAAGCCTTGAAGAGTACCTGGGGAAAGAAATATCCGGCATTCCACGGGATCGTGGTGGGAGTGGAGTCGAGACTTCGCCTGTCCGGTCGAAAAAGATTTTCAAGGACTGCAGAAGTTCCTCGGATTCGACCGGACCACCAGGCCTTCTTGACAGGCTGCGGATCGCTGTGTAAGGTGAATTCACGATTAATCACGATCTTTTCGATTAGCGAATTCTAACCATAGAGGAGGAAAAGATGACCATCAATATCCGTCGCAGTGCACTTGCGGTGATTGCGGTTGGCGCGCTTGTTGGTTGCCCGCTGTTCAGTGGGCTCGCCCTGGCCGGTGCTCCACCCAGTGTCAACAAGCATGTTAGTGAAGCGGTCGAACACGCTAAAGAAGCTGCTGCACACGGGAAGCAGGGGCACGCCGACGCCCTCGTGAAACATGCCGAAGGCGCTCTGAAGCATGCTGAAGCCGCAGGCATGAAGAACCCACATTTGGATGAGGGGATCAAGCACCTCAAGGAAGCCATCGAGCATGGCAAGGCGGGACATGCTGATGTTGCGACCCAGCACGCCGAAAGCGCCGTGACGCATCTGGCCGAAGTGAAGTAAGGCACAAGAGGAAACAGCCGACAGCCATTAGCTGATGGCTTGTTGTTTTTAGAACGGGCAGGGGACAACAACCCTGCCCGTTCTTGCATGAAGTAGGTGATGCCTGTGCGAGTCGGGTTCTACCAATACGATCCACAATTTGGTGAAGTTGCTAAGAATCTCGATGTCGTCACGGGCAAGTTGGACCAAGCAGACGCTGATCTCATCGTGCTGCCAGAACTCTTCGCGTCAGGGTATCAGTTCGTTTCGCAGGAAGAGGTACAGCGGCTCGCCGAACCGGTTCCTGACGGCCCGACTGTGCATCGCTTGATGGAGGTTGCCAAACGGCGACGGATGCACGTCGTGGCCGGCCTTCCGGAGATAGCCGGCTTGCACTGTTACAATTCCGCCGTCGTCGTGGGGCCGACAGGGTTCCTCGGCTGCTATCGCAAGACACACCTCTTTTATGAAGAGACGCTGTTCTTCACGCCGGGCGATTCTGGATTCCAGGTTTGGGATATTGGGCCGGCGAAGATCGGTGTGATGATTTGTTTCGATTGGTATTATCCGGAAGCAGCCCGCTCGTTGGCCGTGCAAGGGGCCGACATTATCTGCCATCCGTCCAATCTCATCTTGCCGAATTGCCCAGACTCCATGCCGGTGCGGTGTCTTGAGAATCGGATCTTTGCCATTACATGCAATCGCATCGGCAGCGAAGCTCGCGGGGGGAAAGATCGACTAACATACATCGGCCACAGTGAAGTTGTCACGCCCAAGGGAGTGATTCAATATAGAGCTTCTGGTGACCAGGAAGATTTCTCGATTGTCGACATTGATCCGGCCGAAGCTCGAAACAAAAGTCTGAATCGCTACAACGATCTGCTTCGTGACCGCCGGTCCACCCTCTACAAGGTGTAATACCCTATTTAATCTCCGTGGTGGGTTAACCGCGACGCTTGCGCGACGACAGCAAGCACGGTAGGATTTGCTCATGGATATCCAACTCGGCAAAGGAATCTTTCTCATCGCGGCTCCGAGTCTACGTGACCCGAACTTCCGCCAGACTGTTGTGTTACTCTGCGAGCATGGGCCGGAGGGTGCGCTCGGTGTTGTCGTGAATCGACCCACTGCCATGTCTATTTCAGAGGCCTTGCCGCAGGTCCCGATCATCGAAGGCTCCAGCCATGTGCTCTACGCCGGCGGTCCTGTGCAGACAAACCAGGTCATGTTGCTTTACAGGGGCGACGAGTTTCCGGAGAACGCCCACTACGTGTTTGACGGGGTGTGTCTTGGCGGCGACATGGGCATGGTCGAGCGCATACTGACCGGTGCGGGCACAAAAGAATCCTTCCGCGCATATCTAGGCTATTCAGGATGGGGACCCGGCCAGTTGGAAAACGAGATGAAAACCGGCTCGTGGATTACGTTGCCCGCTGACCCTAAGCTGGTGTTTGAGAAAGATCCTACGCGGGTTTGGGGGGATATACTGCTCACCCTCGGCGACGCCTACAAGCCCTACGCAGAGATGCCGTTTGATCCATCCTGCAATTGATTGCACAGTTTTCATGGAATTGACTGCTCGACATCGCCATTGAAGCCTCCTGCGCGGGGTGTTACCCTCACCCC
>JACPZN010000260.1 GCA_016195505.1 Nitrospirota bacterium
GAAGAAAGCAGGCGGGCGTGTCGCCGCCCTTGAAATTATGGTCGCCACGACCGCGGTCAGGAATCTCATTCGAGAGGGCAAATTGCACCAGATTCCCGGAGTCATGCAGGCCAGTCAGAAGGACGGCATGCAAACGATGGACATGGCGCTGTACGATTTAGCGATGCGTGGAGTCGTCACGAAAGGCGAAGCCCAATCGCGCAGCATGAACCCCAATCTGTTTGGGGTTCCAATGGGCGGCGCCGCATAAGATACCTGGCAGGAAACAGGGAGGGTCGCGATGGATGTCCGCAGTCTTTTGAAAGTCATGGTGGATCAAGAAGCATCGGACCTGTACCTGACCGTCGATTCGGCTCCCGCCTATCGCGTCCACGGCTCGACACAGCAAACCGACGCCCCGCCGTTTACCAATGAACAACTTGAAGCCCTCGCGTTAGCATTGATGCGCGGTCAGCAACGTGGGGAATTCGAAGAGAAGATGGAAATGAACCTGGCCCTCTACTACAAGGAGCTCGGCCGGTTCCGTGTCAACATTTTCCGGCAGCGGGGGAACGTTGGTTTGGTATTTCGGCATATCAAGGCCGAGATCCAAACAGTCGAGCAGTTGGGCTTGCCTCTGATTGTCAAAGACATCTCCATGACAAAGCGCGGGCTGGTGTTGGTCGTCGGAGCCACCGGTTCCGGAAAATCCACGACCCTCGCCGCCATGATCGACCACCGTAACACCATCCATCCGGGCCATATCGTCACCGTCGAAGATCCGATCGAGTTCGTCCACAATCACAAACGATCGCTGATTACACAGCGAGAAGTGGGCTTCGACACACTCTCATTTCAAAATGCGCTCAAGAATACGCTGCGGCAGGCGCCGGATGTCATTCTGATCGGCGAAATTCGAGACACGGAAACAATGGAAGCGGCGATCACCTTCGCGGAAACCGGACACCTCTGCATCGGCACTCTCCACTCAAATAATGCAAACCAGGCCATCGAACGCATCATGAACTTTTTCCCGGTAGAGCGGCATGCCCAGATCTATCTCCAGTTATCGCTCAATCTTCGCGCCATCATCTCGCAGCGACTCGTGCCATCGGTTGACGGGAAGCGGGCCCCGGCACTGGAAATCATGCTCGACACGCCCCGCATCAAAGATCTGATTAAAAAGGCCGAGGTCGATTTACTCAAAGAAGCGATGGAACAGGGATTGGACGAAGGCTGTCAGACATTCGACCACGTCTTGTTTCAACTGTATAAGGAAGAGAGGATTTCGCTCGAACAGGCCTTGATCAATGCCGATAGCGCCAACAATCTCCGGCTGAAGATCAAGATTGAAGGCCTCAGAGGGGACGATGCGATCAACGCGCTCCTCGACAAAAAATCAAACGACCCCCACGACAGTGCCTTCAAGATCCAGGGCCGAGCCTCAGGGAACGTCACCCCTCTGCGCAAGCGATAGTCACCCCACCGCTCACACCCTCGTCGCCAACCAGCGCGGGTCATCGCGCTTCCTGAACCGTTGCCTCACTTTGCCGCTCAAGATACGACGCAATCCTCTCCAGCGCGCGGGCGCTGAGTTTCGCACCATACCATGTCGGCATCGTGCTGGACGGATATCCCGGCACGATGAATATTCCCGGTTCGATGACCGATTCGACCACATACTCATGCACCGTCTTCGCATGACCCCGGTAAGCCGGATCGGCCAATCGCGCGGGCCCTGTGGTCCCCAACAGGAGGGGCGGCCCTACACGTCCATCGCCGCCTGGAATGCCTGGAACCATGTGGCACACCGAGCAGCCGGCTTTCGTGAAGATCACTGTGATCGGTTCGTCTCCGGTGACCAACGGAACCATTTCGGGGGCAAGCGCGACTGCCGACGGGACAGGCACAGGTGGCAGCGAAGAGGACTTGGTGGTACGGAGGGCCAACAACGTCCCCAGTACCAGCACAACAATGATGAGGGGCGTGATAAATCGTTCAGGCATGGAACTCGTCGCAGGAAAAGTTAAGCAGGGTCGTGATGCGTGGGATCGACATCACTCGCTGAGCCGGACTATCTACCGAATTGCTACAACTCTTCAACCTATTATCAGGCCGGGATCGCTCACTTCGTTGCATTC
>JACPZN010000271.1 GCA_016195505.1 Nitrospirota bacterium
CGCCGTAAATGCGGCCAATTCCGCTACCGACTCCGACTTTAACCGCATTGCAATCAGAAAGGCGCCGATTTGGGCCGGCGTCGCTGCGCCCTCAATCAGGGCCTTCATGGCCTGCTTGGATTCATCCCAAGTCAAGTCTTTGGAGGCCCTCGGGCCCTTTGCGATTTTGGCGATGATGTCCTGAATCCGCATATTATGGCTTGTGCAATCCACACTCCGTTTTGGCGAAGTTTTTCCATCGACCCGCCCGTGAATCCTCACCAGGCTCAACCGGGGCCGTACAATGGGTGCAGCCGATGCTGGGATAGTTCTGATCGTGCAGCGGATTGTAAGGCACTTCGTAGAAACGGAGGTAGGTCCACACATCGGCCCAACTCCATCGAGCCAAGGGGTTGATCTTTACCAGTTCAAACTTGTGATCCCATTCGATCAAGTCAGCACTCGCTCTCGACGGTGCCTGGTCCCGCCTGATTCCCGTGATCCATGCCTCGAAACCTTTAAGCACGCGCGTCAGCGGTTCGACCTTTCGAAGCTGGCAACAACGATCGGGCTCTTTGGACCACAAGGCCTCCCCATACTGCTCGGTCTGACGTTCCGGCGTGAGCAGCGATTTCACTTGAAACACCTGGGACGGTTTAAGGTCATAGTGCTGGATAAGACGATCCCTGGTCGCATAGGTTTCAGGAAATAGAAAGTCTGTATCGAGATAAAATAGCGGCACCGATGGATTGATGCGATGCACCATGTCTACGAGCACGACATCCTCTGCCCCGAAACTGCAGGCAAGCACGATCTTCGGTGCATACTGCCCGATCGCGGCCGCCAGCACGTCTTGAGGCTGCTTCGACTCAAGCGCATCGCTCAATGACTTGAGTTCAGCAATCAATTCTACGCTGCCGCGCACGGCCATAGCTGACCCGGCTTCCTTTACCCTTCAACCTTCTCAACCAGAATCCGATAGTGCGTCGCTTCCGGCTCAAGCGCCTCTTGCACAAGGACCTTATGTCCGTCGTTCTTCAAGCTCATAGGAACGTTCTTGATCGGCTCACCCGCATCCAACCAGACTTCTAACTTCTCGCCTGTGTCCATCATCTCGAGTTTCAGCTTGGTCTTGACGTAGTTCATCGGGCAAGCCACCCCACGCAGGTCGTAGACCGGTGCGCCAGTCGAGACTGGAGCAGCCGGCTTGGCTTCCACAGCCGCCTTCACCGGTTCCGGCTTCTGTTCAGTCGTTGCAGCCAACTTAAGATCCTTCCCCATCTTGTCTGTCGCAGTCCGGCAGGCATCGACGAAGCCTTTGGCAAAGACCATCTTCTCGCGGGCCGATGCGGCTGTCGTATCTTTCGGTCCCAAATCACCGACTTTCTTGCCCAGCTCTCGATAGATGGCCGGTACAATACCCTTTCTTCTCGCGATCCGACTCTCGAATTCGATGAAGGTCTCGGCATCGGTGGAGGGCTCCAGTCCCTCTGTCACCAACAGCGCCTTCGCAGCGGCGAGCACCGCACGGTAGGATTTGTTCACCGACACGGAATATTGATGGTTGTCGACCAACATTTTTGCTTGGTAGAGTTCCTGCTCGGCTTCGAGAATCCCATTCTCGATCATTTCGAGCGCACCGCCCGCACACTCGCCCGGTCCAAGGTCTTCAAGGATGAATTCTTCCTCTCCTTCCCAGTCGTAGTAAAAGGTGGGGTCATCCTCAAAAGCAGGCACGATCGTGTACGGAATTAATTCATCTTTGAGCTTGAGCTTTCCAACTCGCGCAATGAAAGCCGGCAATCCTTCATTGAGTTGACGGTCGCGCCGATACACCTCGATCAGATGGGTCAGCGCAGCCGGCACCGCTTTCGCCGGTAACTTCACCGTCATTTGACCGATCCTGGCTGTCCCATTTACGGAACCACCGAGGTGAAGTTCATAGTGCGGCGCAACGTGGTCTCCAAGCCGTTTGCCGACCCCGTGCAACCCAATTGTCGAGATGTGGTGCTGCGCGCAGGAATTGTGGCAGCCGCTGATCTTGACGTTCACATCATGAAGGTCCTCAGGTACTCGACCAGCCGGAAACACTTCGGCTAATGCTCGTGCGAGTCCCTTGGATGAGGTGATCCCCAAACCGCACGTATCGGTCCCGGGGCAAGCAATGATGTCTTCGACAAGTTCGGCCCCGGGGTCCGCTAATCCGTGGGAAGCCAAATCGCCATAGAGCGCTTCGATCTGGGTGGCAGGAATCCACCGGATCACGACATTCTGGTTGATTGTTGTGCGGATGTTGCCATTGGAGTACCGGTCGGCAAGATCGGCCACGAAGACCATTTGCTCTGATGTGATATCCCCCATAAAAAGCCTGATGGCCGCTGTGATATAGCCTTCCTGCTTCTGTTTGACGACGTTGGTGCGCTTCCACATTTCGAATGGCGTCTCCTGGCCGATCCGACTTTGGCTTCCATTCCCATTTGTGGCGGCAGAGCTTGATCCATTCATGATAGGCATGATGAGCGGCAGCGGATCGTCCTGGTGCTGAAGAAGCGTGATCGACCCCTGAGTGGGAAGATCATGGCCCATCGTCGTGTAGGCCGCTTCCCACCGCCGTTTGAATTCCTCAAAGCCCAGCTTTTCGATCACAAACTTCATGCGGGCCTTGTTGCGATTTTTCCGATTGCCCAAGGTATCGAATACCTTGATGACGGCCTCGATGCTGGGGATCAGCTCCTCCATCGGAGTGAACTCACGGAGCAGTTGGGCGATCCGCGGAGCAGAGCCTAATCCTCCGCCTGCAACCATGCGAAACCCGATCACCCCATCGACTCGCTTGACCGCCAGCAGCCCGATGTCATGGATCGGAGTCAAGGCACAATCGTGTTTGCACCCGGAAAACGCGATTTTGAATTTCCGCGGCAGACTCTGGTTGAGCGGATTGCGCAGAAGGTGATACGCCACTGTATTCGCGTACGGCGTCACATCGAAAACCTCCCCCTGGCAGACTCCCGCCAGATGGCAGGCCGTCACATTCCGCAC
>JACPZN010000272.1 GCA_016195505.1 Nitrospirota bacterium
ACCGCATACACCCGCCGATGCTGGAATTGCTGCGCCGGTCCGGCGTGCAGTCGTTTGTCGGTGTGCCGCTCCAGAGTCATGCCCAGATCCTCGGATACCTGGCCGGCGACCGAGGCCCGCAACCCTGCACCGACGAAGACCTTCACGTTCTACTGACGATCGCCGGCCACGTGGCGGCTGCCATCGACAATGTCAGGGCATACTCCGATCTGGCCGAGCTGACGCAGCACCTCGAAGAACGCATCGAAGCGCGCACCCAGGAGCTCTCGCTCGCCAACGAGCAGCTCCAGGAGCACGATCGGCGGCGGACGAGGTTTCTTTCCGTCGTCTCGCACGAGCTCCGCACACCCATGACGGCCATTCGCAGCTTTGCGGAAAACATGCTCGACGGCATCACCGGCCCTCTCACCGAACAGCAAGTCACCTACTTGACCCGCATCGAACACAACGTTGCGCGGCTTGCCAGAATCATCAGCCAATTGCTCGATTGGTCCCGTCCCGACAAACTCCGTCCAGAAGTTGTGTGTATTCGTCAAGTCGCAACCCTCGCCGCGGACAGTTTGCAGACGGTCGCCGCGGATAAACAAATCTCCCTCGACATCGTGCCGATCGAGACGCTTCCGCCCGTCCAAGGCGACCGCGACAAATTAGAACAGATTTTTTGGAATCTCATCGGTAATGCGATCAAGTTTACGCCGCCCGGAGGCCGCGTGACCGTTGAGTTCAGCCTATCTCCTCCAGGATTCGTGCAGGCCTGTATCGCGGATACCGGCTGCGGGATCGATCCGTCTCACATTTCGATAATCTTCAGCGAATTTTCCAAGGTGCCGTCGGCCATGCCGGCTTCACAAGGCGCTCAGCTGGGCCTTTGCATTACGAAGACCCTCGTGACCATGCACCACGGAAATATCTGGGTTGAGAGCGAACCGGGATCCGGGTCACGTTTTTACTTCACGCTCCCGATCGTTCCGGGACACGATGAATCGAACCGGACGGCATGAGCGGGCCTGCCGTCTCCCGCAGCGTCCGCAGATGCAGAGGAGTATATTTTTCAAGGGGTATGACTTACAATTTCCCGCAACCGTCGCAGGGATTCGAAACACATGCGCGCTAAGATCCTCATCGTCGACGACGACCGCGATATCCTTCTCGGGTTGGAAAACCGCGTCACCTGGATGGGACATGAGCCGCTCACGGCCGACAACGGCAAGGATGCGCTTCGCCTGATCGAAGAAGAAGCGCCCGATCTCGTCCTCTTGGACTTGGAGCTCCCGTTCGTCTCAGGGCTCGACGTGTTGAAACAGGTGCGCGATGCTTCGAACCGGAGCCATCCCACAGAAGAGGGCTCGCCTCCGGCTTCCGCTGCCTATACGACGCCGCTGATCATCATCCTCACCGCATTCGGCACTATCGAGCGCGCCGTACAGGCTATGCAACTCGGCGCCTTCGACTTTGTGCCGAAGCCGTTTACCGCCGATCATTTAACCGTCGTGATCAACAAGGCGTTGGCCACCGTGAACCTTCACCGCCAGGTGGACAGCCTCCGCCAAGAAGTCGACGATCACTACGAGCCGATCGTCGCGGTCAACAAACACATGAGCGCGCAACTGGCGGTCGCCAAACAAGCGGCGGCCTCGACCGTCACGGTCTTAACCTGCTTGAAAACGAGCTATTCTGGCACGAACGCGGCGCCTTTACCGGGGCTAACAAACGGGAACCGGGCAAAATCGAGATCGCCGAAGGGGGCACTGTATTTCTCGACGAAATCGGCGACATGCCGCTCCCCATGCAAAGCCACTTGCTGCGGGTACTTCAGGATCAGACGTTCTACCGGGTGGGTGGGACTCAAGCGGTGCGAACCGATGTACGTTTCCTCGCAGCCACAAATAGAAACTTGCAGCAGGCGGTTCGTCAAGGGACCTTCCGCGAGGACTTGTACTATCGTCTTGCCGTCATCACGGTCACGCTGCCGCCCCTGCGCGACCGGATGGATGATCTCCCCGCCCTCGCGCAGCACTTTCTCAGCCGGCCAGGCAAACTGGGGCTGCACAGGCGCTATACACTCAGCGAGACTGCGCTACAGGCGTTGCAACATTACCCCTGGCCGGGCAATATCCGCGAATTGGAGAACGTGCTCACTCGTGCCCTCATCCTATGCACCGGAAATACCATTGAGCCGGAGCATCTCGCGTTGTCCGCCTCGCTCGGTCCTTCGACAAGGGAACCGGATACCGACGCGCTCCTCCGCTCCTATCATGAGAGCATGGAAGCCCACAGCCGGAAGATCATCGAAAGCGCCCTGGGCAGAAACGGGTGGAATCAGACGAAGGCCGCGGCGGATCTCGGCCTGCAACGCACCTACTTCACCAAACTGCTGCGGCAAAAACAGATCTCGGGCAAACCGCCGAAAACATCCTTCACGGATTCTTCCCACCAGGCATGAAGAACGGCAAAGTCTCCTCGAAAGATCTTTGTCCTTCATTCCGGCATCTGAGGACAGTCCGTAGACACACTGGACTCCCCTCAGGTATCATCTGCCACGTGTCCTCTGGCTCAACAGAACAATGGCGGTGTAGCTCAGTTGGCAGAGCAGCGGACTCATAAGCCGCGGGTCCCCCGTTCGATCCGGGGCACCGCCACCACACCACACTTCGTGAGAGCCAGCGTTTTGGGGTTTCCTTACGGCTATTCACGGTTTTTGGGTGATTGACGCCATCGGATAAACGCCCCCAGTTGTTTCTTCTGGACAATCGAACAGGTGACCGGGGAGAATTGAAGTGACCACTATGCTCAACACACTTCTGATTCTTTCGGCTCTTCTCATCGGCCTGGGAAGCTGCACGATTCAGCCGCGTCCTACGCAGCAGCCGAACGCATCCAGGTACGGCTCGCCTCAAGCAAGCCCTTCCGTCGCTGGAGAATTGCGGCGCCGCTCGGTGGCTCTCGACGGCGTCGTCCTCAGCACTTTGGAAGCCGGCATCGGCGATCCCGTTATCTTCGTCCACGGTGTCGTTACGACGAGTAACATTTTCCCCAAGTATCTCAGCGCCTACTCTCCCGACTTTCGTGGTATTGCCGTGGAGCTCCGGGGGTATGGCGACTCCCAAAAACCGCCCACCGGCTTCACAATCGAACAATTTTCCAAGGGCCTCATTGCGCTGGCCGATAAGCTCGGAATCGAAAAGCCTGTCTGGGTCGGTGTGTCGATGGGCGGGATGATTCTGCAACAATTGGCGCTGGACTATCCCGATCGTGTGAGGGCGCTGGTGCTCGTTTCGACGACGGACGGTGCCATGGTGCTCGATAAGGATCTGCCCACCATCGGGAATCCACGAGATTTCCGCGAGGTCTCCAAAAACATCATCGTCGAGAGTTTTCCTCCCGGGACACCTTCTGCCCTGTATCAGCCGCTCTTGGATCGAATTCCCACATGGAACGGCACCGTGTTGCGCGAGGCGCTCACAAGCATGGCCCACGCCAATGTCCATGGCCGGATCAGCAAGATCACCGCACCGACACTCGTCGTGGTCGGAGTCAAAGATGATGTGGCCACTCCCGCGATCGCACAGGGGATTCACTCGCAGATCCCCGGCGCCCAGCTCGTCGAATTCGACACCGGCCATTTCATGATGGCCGAAGACCCTGATCGCTTCCGTACCGTGGTGGGGGAATTTCTCCAGGGGCTCAAACAATAACGGATGTGTTACCGTTCCAGCCGCGAGATCCCCACTTTATAGGAGTAGCGACCATTTCCCGCATGGGGGAGATGGTCGCGCTCCAATAAAGCTCCGGATCAGGTGAGAGACAGAGCCACCAAACGAGGGTCAACAATTGTCGACCGACACATAGCAAGCGGGGGTTGTCCCTTCCGGGGTTTTCTTCTCACCCCGTTGGTCCAGAATCAACAAGGCACCATCATGAGGCGCCTCGAACGACACCTCGACCGTCTGTCCTGGGTCGATGCGAACACCTGCTGTGTTCGATGCTTGCACGGATGCGCCGTTCGTGAATCGGAACGGTACATTGTAGAGCATTGAGGGCATAACCGCGTGGACTACGGTATCGTCGTTCCTGAGGCGAATATTGGCTTGCTGCCCAGCCCAGAGCATGATCCCGGGCCCTGTCTCTCCTTTTGTGGCGTAGTACGCCGCATCCTTCATCACCACTTCGGCGTTGGTCTCTCTCGGCACCGATCCGTCCGATCCTTTCTGAACTGTTTGTGCTCCTGCGACGGCCGCAAGAGTAAACACCGCGATAGCTGCCACACTTCCTCCAATGTATCTCATGGTTCATCCCTCCGGGTTAGAGAATTAATGTTACTCTGTGCACCTTGTCCGATCGGAATCGGGATGCTGCGCTCACGTACGACAGTATTTGCACTAAGCATACTTGGTGCCATGGCATAGTTTCGTTTCAAAAGAATGCATACATTATGCGCAAGTGATCGATTTCCCATAGTCATTGTAAAGCCAGAGGCTGCGGCCAGGAGACTCGGCGTGCCTGTTCACATGCGGAACAGACTCAGAAGCGATCCTCTTGTGAATCGACTTCGATCCAGCAGATTATGTGCGTGACAGTTGTCACACCTGATGCGAGATGGTCGATACGCTCTGTCCAAACTCCTCTGCAGCCTCCTTGGTCGGCTCGCGCTACCAGCCCTTTTCCCCCGATTCCATAGGGTGTTGCTCCTGCATTGCAGTTTTCTGAAGGATTTTGGTAGCTGTCGTGCGCTTGGCTGGGAATGTGAGTGAGAACCATGTGACTGCGGTCCCCATATCAATTCGTTGCTGATCTAAAACGGGGATCGGCTGTATGAACCACGGCGTCCGTCATCTTTTGTAGGTGATGGACGCCGTTCCATTTCTTGGGAACCTTTCCATGATCAGACAGGTCTCGACTATCGGCGGGCAATCGCGACTGATAGGGAAAGGCGTCCATCTCCTGATCTAGAAGGATACGGTTGCTGCTTGCGCTGAAGTCTCCGATTTCAACGAAAGGAGAGCATGGCGGGCGTACCTCACATCGTGAACGGATTACGGGAATAGCGAAGTAGATAGAGAGCCTGATCGAAGGCTCAATCTGCGCGGTGCCGCCGCGATATGCTAGACGCTTCCTCAGGGAAACGGCGCGGCTGCTGTTAACCGGAAGGATGCTATTCTATTATGGCTTAGTCATGCCGACGGAAATAGCTGGGCAGATGCTGACGGTCGGAGCTGCCAAGGCCAACTTGCCGCCCAAGCAACTGCTCGTATGCGGGATGCTGGCGGGGCCGTATCTGAGTATAGCGACAGGCATGGCGGTCACCGCTGCGGTACAAACCGGTCAATGGATCGTGGTCGTGGTGATCTTCCCGTTCGGACTCGGGCTAGTTATGTTGCTCGGCGCTGAACTGATTACGGGCAGCTTCGCATTGTTGCCGCTTTCTTCCTAGGCGGAAGCCGTTGTATTTTCATGTTTCAATAACGAAATAAATATTGCTATATCTGGCGTATTACGATGGCATGACAAATGGGTGGCCTGTACGAAGACTGCCCGCACTGTGAGATGGAGAATGGAGCCTCAGCAAACATGTCCCCTCCGAATACAATGCCTTGTTGCGTTGATGCTCCTACTAAGTGAAGTAGGTGGGTTTGCCCCACTCCTTGCCTGGGCAGCAGTCTACGAGTGTTTCGATGCGGCAGGAAAAGTTGTGCTCACCAATAGACCAGCACAACTTCATCGGTGCCATGTAGTCAGTGGAAACACGGCTTCGGCTCTCGCGCCACCTGAGGCTCAAATGCCCCCCCAAGGTTCACGCCCGCCTACCGGCTCCGACAGACCCTCCCCGCCCCCATATGTCCCTCTCCCTCCCGACAAACCGACCGAGTTGCAGGGAGCATCGATTGGCGCGTCGCCCGCGCCAAACTCTGGGCCGTCGTCATCACCGCCCCCAAACCCACCCTGCGCGCGTGCGTTCAATCCATTGAATCCACTGAGCGCTCCCCCTTGCGTCCGGTCAAATCAATCCGGGGCGCAGTCACCTGGGGCAGTCCCAGCCCCGTCTCCGTAATCCTGCCCTGTTTCGCTTGAGTTAGGCGGGGCTCACCCCCGTAAATCAGCATTCTGTGCCCCTGTGGGAGTGGTGGAACTGACCGTAGCTCTTCACCATCGACCGGTCAGACAAATGGCCCAGGTCCATGAGCCTGTCGAACGCTTAGGGCTTCCTGAGCCGCCGATTGTTCTTGCTTCTATCGGGGTTCACCGCCAGATAGTCTTTTATAAACTGGTCCACCTTGCGAAGCACCTGGTCTTCAAGGTGTTTAACATTGTCGTCTGCGACGACTCCGACTGTCCCCGGTTTCCTCCAGGTCGCCGCAAACAGTTCAGAGACTTCATTGCCTTCCAGTCGAACCCGTTGTGTCAGAAAAAGTTCCGTGGAGTAAAAATACCGGCCGATCCGATCATGGAGCGCATCGACTCGAACCACCAGCATGGCCGCGGTCGGCGTGGCGAGTCGCTCACGTTCAGTCAACACTGATATGCCGGCTTTCTGAAGGCGCTGCTTAATCTCACTGTGGAGTCTTGGCGTGTTTAGCCCAAGCTCTTCGATCTCGATAGCAAACGGCTCAACAAGGACTTCCACACCAACAAGCCCTTTCAGCGACTCACGCTCCGAAACTTCTGCTGGCTGCTCCCCATAGCTTGAAGTCGACACCAAGCCGAAACTGATCGTGACGGCGATCAGGAGAACCGTGATTGCTGGTGGGGCCATCTTTCTCCGTACCAGTATGGCAACACCCCTTTGAGAGCTGCAAGCATCCTACGCCTCCCGGCCTCCTTCTGTCAGTTTCGTCGCTTCGGTCTCGGTACCCTGGAACAGGGTCTCGCAGCGCCTGGTCATTCCCAGCCACGACGCACCATCGTCTTTCCGTTGGGGCCGCCCGCCGTTGAGAGTGTGAAAGAATATGCATGATAAATTGCGAATCCATGCAAAAAGTGGGAATCTGTGGTTAGCCATCGAGGGAAACGGCCAGAATGAAGCTGCCCGTTAAGGTCTCATTACGGCACAGAGGAAAAGCCTTGGGGCTGGACAACGAGAAAGAAACGATGAGCCTGCTCAGCTCAACAGGTGAATCGTTGGGGACAGTGTCGTGGGAAGCCGTCATAGATTTCATCCAGGGCTCAGTCAAACCAGGCCAATCGCACCATGCAGCCAGAAATTTCCCCCGCAGCCGTCTTGCCGCAAAAGTGCGCTACCTGACACCGAATCATGAACAGGTCGACAGTGTCACCTACGAAATCGGTGGAGGCGGGATTTTCATCGAGACCCGTCAACCGCCGCAGTTAGGAACGGCCCTTGAGCTGGAACTGCTTCTGCCCGACGATCAGACCGAGCCGATCAAAGCACAGGGCAAAGTGGCCTGGGTCCGGCCTGGAGAGGAGCATTATGTGTTCTCTCCCGGAATGGGGGTCCAGTTTACCGAGATTACCGAAATAGGACGGGCTCGCCTGCTGGCGATGGTGAAGGCCCTTGATCGTGCGCGTCAAGGCAATTGAAGGAGAAACTAGTGGCCATTTTAATTGTGGATGATTCGCGAGATGAGCAGGAGCTGTTATTGACCAGACTTCGTGCAGCCGGCTACGGATCGTTGATCGTTGCCGATTCTGCCGAGGCCGCCTTTGAGATTTTAGGCCGGGATCACACTGGGCAGAGGACGGGAGCGGTTGATCTCATTCTCATGGATATCGTCATGCCCGGCATGGGCGGACTTGAAGCTTGCCGCCGGATTAAGGCGACCCAACAAGTCCAGGACATTCCTATCATCGTCATCACAGTAATGACCGATGAGAAGGATCTCATCGCGGCCTTTGCGGCAGGTGCGATGGATTATATCCGTAAGCCGGTCAATCCTGCAGAACTCGTTGCCCGTGTGTCCTCGGCCCTCACCTTGACGGAAGAACGAAACAGGCGCAAGAGGAGAGAGCAGGAGTTGCTCCTGCGCACCGAGGATCTCGAACGAGCGCTGCGGGAGGTGAAGGTGTTGCGCGGGCTGATTCCGATCTGTGCCAAGTGTAGGAAAGTGAGGACCACCACCGGAGATTGGAAACAACTCGAGGAGTACATCCAAGACCATTCAGAGGCTGAGTTCAGTCATGGCATCTGCCAGGTCTGCATGAAAGAGGCCTATCCGGATGTCCTAAAAGACTGAGGCCGCCGTGCAGAAACGATCGTTCTATTGCCGTCGAAGAACCTGGCCTATTCTTCCCTCAACCCCTCCACGACCAGCTGCTGCGCAGCCCAGCGAGCAGGAAAATACCCGGCCACGAGGGTCGCAACTGCCGCAAGACCGATGGCTTGGGCGAGAGCCGAGACCGGCACGATCATCTGTATGGTCCAACCAAATGATTGTTTGTTGATC
>JACPZN010000273.1 GCA_016195505.1 Nitrospirota bacterium
CATACCCCACGCCTCCCTTCGTCACCATGCCAACAATCAGATCTCCTGCTGAAAAAAGGCTCATGATCCATCCCAGTGCAAGACCGACCATGAGCCCTTCGAACTCTCCCCCGAACAGGCCAACCAGGCACACAACAATGAAACCGAGGTCCGGCTTCACATCCCATACGCTCACATGAGGTAGAAGGACGGATTGGATCGGCACAAGACCGGCGATGAGGATCGCGTACAACAACGCTTTCATGACTTGGGCTTCACACCCGGCGTACCAAGACGCTCCCCGTCGGTTGGGGTATAGGGAGACTGAATCACCAAAACTTCTTCCACACGGTTCGCATCAACCTCCGGAGTGAGTTCAGCAGACTGGAACAACGCTCCTTCCTCTTTGTCGATTCTTGTGATCGTCCCGATGGCCAGGCCGCGAGGGAAGCCTCCAACCAATCCAGACGTTACAACCCGATCACCGATTCGCGCGTTTGACAACAACGGAACATATTTGAGTCGAGCCAGTCCCTGCGTGGTCCCTTCAACAATCCCTTCATCTCTCGTCCGTTGGATCAACCCGGCGATCGCATTGTTGGGGTCTGTCGCCAGGAGCACCACCGAGGTGGCGGCCGTGGTCTTCACGATACGACCAACTACACCAGCAGGAGTAATCACACCCCTGTCCGGCTGAAGGCCATCCGATTCGCCCTTGTTCAGGATAATCGTCCTATACCAGTTCCCGGTATCGCGACCGATGACTTGCGCGGCAACCATCGTAGGAAACGCTTGCGTCTTGAATTCCAACAGCGCCTTGAGCCGTTCCGTTGCCGCTGCCGCTTCGCGAAGCTGGTTGTTCTGCCCCTTGAGATATTCCAGTTCCTTCCGCAACTGCCTGTTTTCTTCTTCCACCCCCTGTAGCGCCGCATAGCCGGCCCACAGATCAGCGATCCCTTCCTGAACGTTGGCCACAGCCCGAAGGGGCCAACTCAAGATCCACCCGACCGGGCTGCCTACCTGCTGGAACACACCTTGGAGTTGGCTGGGCAGGAGGAGAAAGCCGAGCAGAAGAATGACGGCCAGGGCGAGGGCGAGACGCCTCGCATTGTAGGGTGCGCGTAAATTCACCATCCGCATGAGGGATGGAACCTTACCGGAGGTTGTTGGCCTGAGACATGACCGACACCTTCCGGAGGAGATCGAGTTCGTCCAAAATCTTCCCCACTCCCAAGACAACGGAGGTGAGCGGATCGTCCACCGTAATGATCGGCAAGTTCGTTTCCTCGCGGAACCGAGTGTCCATCCCCTTCAGGAGGGAGCCGCCACCGGTCAGCACGATGCCGCGGTCGATAATATCTCCCGCCAATTCTGGCGGCGTATTTTCCAATGCAATCTTAATCGCATTCACAATGGTCCCTATGGGTTCCTGCAAGGCTTCGCGAATCTCAGCGTCATCCACGACCAGAGTGCGCGGGATACCCGAGATCAGATCGCGGCCCTTGATCATCATCGTTTTCCGCTCCTCGAACGGATAGGCAGACCCGATCTCAAACTTGATCCGCTCGGCCATATGTTCGCCGATGAGCAAGTTATACTTCTTCTTGATGTAGTTCATGATCGCTTCGTCCATCCGGTCGCCGGCGACCTTTACGGACTCGCTGTACACAATCCCGCCGAGCGAGATGACCGCAATATCCGTCGTACCACCCCCTACATCGACTACCATGTTGCCGGACGGTTCCGTGATCGGCAGCCCGGCTCCGATCGCCGCGGCCACTGGTTCTTCGATCAGATAGACTTCGCGCGCTCCGGCCAATTCTGCCGAATCACGCACGGCCCGTTGCTCGACCTGCGTGATGCGGGACGGCACCCCGATGATAATCCTCGGCCGAACAAAGGCGCTGCGATTGTGAGCCTTGCGGATGAAATGCTTCAGCATCTGCTCGGCCATCTCGAAGTCAGCGATCACGCCTTCTTTCATGGGCCGAACTGCCACGATGTTGCCGGGCGTGCGTCCGAGCATTTTCTTCGCATCGGCTCCGACGGCCAGGACTTTTTCGCTTTTCTTCTCCACCGCCACCACGGACGGTTCATTGAGGACAATGCCCTTCCCATGGACGTACACCAGGGTTGTGGCCGTGCCTAAATCAATCGCAAGGTCATCGGAGAACCACCCGAACACATCTCCCGGGAACCCCACGGCATCTCTCCCTTCATCTTGGCCAGGCGATTCAACGCCGAGCCTGTGCACTTCGCCTATCTGCTTAGCTTAATCTGGAACTGCGAGCTGACCGGCGTCTAACACGTGGGTCCTGGCAACTTCATCACCAAGCCGCCGACCCTGCTCATTCCCGATGATCAGCAAACCTTCGAACGCTAAAATCGCCAGCGATGCCAGCCACCCGACCCACGGAATCGCATAGGCAATCTGCGCGCCACCCAGCGGCAGATTACGAATGATCGACTCTCGGAATCCCGCAGCGTCCCGACCATCCACTCGCATGGTCTGGAGACCAACCAACCGCTTGCCGATGCTTTTCCCGCCCGCGAATCCGTCTGCAATTAAGATGTAGGCCAGACCGGAAAGAAACCCCACCGGAGGAGCAATTTCGGTTGCGGCGACAACGATGAACAAATCGATCAACTTTGCGATAAACCGATTCAGGACATGGGCCTTCGGATAAACTGTTCTTTCCAGCACCTTCGAGGTTGGCCCCTCGCCCGTCAAGGGATCTCCTTTAATTACTCGCAAAGTATAACAAGATCCAATATTTTGCACAAACAAAGACCATTCTTTTTTCACAGCCTCCTTTTCAAGGCTCCAATTGCCCGAGACCCGACTCTGCATTGGAACAGATAAACTCTTAAACATCATCTACAATCGATCCGCCGGGGCCCTGGGACACCGCCTGCACGAGGTCACCCCTGCATCACCTGCATCATCTTGCCTTCAGGCTTGTCTACAAGTACAATTATCGCGTATTTGACCGGATCAGAGGCATTCATGATCAAGGTAATGCGAAACGCAGCGCACAACTATCCCTGGTTACTCAAATCCCTCATGGGCATCTTGGCCATCGCCTTCGTGATCACGATGGGATGGTGGGGATTCGGCGAGCAAACCGGCAACGCCGTCGCGAATGTTGGAGAGCTTACGATCTCACGCGACGAATTCAGACGAGCCTACGAGAATATGTACCGTATCTACAAAGAACAGGTCACCGGTGAGTTCAAGGATGAAACCTTCAAACAATTCGTCATCGGACAACTCGTTGACAATCGGGTATGGCTCATTGCCGCCAAAGACCTGGGTGTCACGGTATCCGAGGCAGACTTGCGTGAATTGATCCTTCAAATTCCTGATTTTCAGAAGAACGGGGCTTTTGACCCTGAACTCTATCAACGCCTTCTTGCAGCCAACCACTTGACACCGGCTGTGTTTGAGGCCGCTCAGTACAAAGAGGTCTTAGGAAACAAAGCGCGGATGGTCGTTCGCGATTCTGTGGCCCTCACCCCCTCTGAGATCTCTGAAGGACAAGCCCTCATGACCAGGCCGCAGGACTCCAATCCTGCTAACTCCGCGGCAGCCAAGGATCGCGTGTTGCATGACCTGCTCTTTCAGAAACAGCAACGCGCGCTGGTCGCCTATCAAGAATCGCTCAAAGCCAAGATTCCGATAAAGATCCACCGAGAACTGCTTTAAGAACGTCCCGTACAAGAAACAGTCTGCCGCATATTCCCGGTCTGATCGGCTAGAGAACCAGCATCGCGTCGCCATAGCTGTAAAAGCGATACCGTTCCCGCACCGCTTCCTCGTACGCCTTTCGGACGAGCTCCACGCCAGCAAACGCCGACACCAGCATCAAGAGTGTGGTTCGTGGAAGGTGGAAATTCGTCATGAGGGCATCGACCACCTTGAACTGAAATCCTGGTGTAATGAACAGACGGCTCTCGCCGGACATCGGAACCACATGGCCCTTTTCCCTCGCAACGGTTTCAAGCACACGAACGACCGTGGTTCCGACGGCTACGACCTTCCGACCGGCTTGTTTCGTCTGAATGATCGCCTCGGCAGTATTCGCGCTGACATCAAATGCTTCTTCCCCCATCAGATGGTCCTCGATTCGCTCCGTCACAACCGGCTTAAATGTCCCTGGGCCGATATGAAGGGTCACTGTTGAAACTCTGATCGCCGAGACATCAAGTCGCGAGAGAAGTTCCGCAGTGAAGTGCAGCCCTGCCGTCGGCGCGGCAATCGCGCCCTCGTTTTTTGCGAAGAGCGTCTGATACCAGCAGTGATCTTCCGGAGTCGATGCACGCTTGATGTAGGGTGGAAGTGGCATAGCCCCTCGTGTTCGGAGTAATTGTGCGACCGATACAGGGCTTTCCACTTTCACCTGCGTGCCTGTGGCATCACGTTTCAGTATCGTCGCTCGGGACTGCCCATCGAATTCGATGACCTGACCGACATGGAACGTGCCTTTGACCATGACTTCCCATACGCCATCACCAAGATCCCTGACGAACAAAATCTCAGCCGGCTTTCCGGACGGCCTTTTAGTTCCCGAAACCCGTGCGGCCAATACCTTCGTATCATTCACGACAAGAAGGTCGCCGGGTGCAAGTAATTGGGGAAGATCGGAGACATGGTGATGGACGAGTCGATCCGTGCGGTGATCTAAGACCAGCAATCGCGCACGATCGCGAGGAATTACGGGTTGCGACGCGACGAGGGCAGGATCGAACGGAACGTCGAAGTCGGAGAGTTGCATCAGGATGCGGGGACAGGGGGCGCTTGCGTCAGCGAAGCATTCTGAAGTTCCGTTCCCGGATAGTAGTAGCGAAGAATACTGGAAAAAGAGTAGCCCAATTCGGCCAGTTCCTTGGCGCCCCATTGGCATAAGCCGACTGCATGACCGGCTCCATACCCAGAGAGCACAATCTCCTGCCCGATGGATTCAATCGTAAACTGCGTACTGGGCACCACCGTATAGCCCAGCGCTTTGCGGAGTTCTTCGCCACGCAGGATCAACTCCCCTTTGGAATGCAAAATACGCAGTGTGGCCACGCGGCCTGCACGGCTAAGGGTGAGTGGCGTAAGCGTCGCAATTGTTCCGACCGAAAATCCTTCTTGTCGCAGATTCTTCTCCAATGTGTCGATCTTGAAGGAGGCTTTCCACTGATAATACGGGGACTCGATGTCGAACGGACATTCGACGCCTTTCAAATAAGGCAAGTCTTTCGACCAAACGATCACGGCATCTTCGGTAATACCGGCGGCTGTCGACGAGAATGCCGCATAGATCGGCGCCCCTTGATGGGTCACCACCAATCCCCTTGTTGATTCGACCGCCTGCTCTACGCGCGCATCG
>JACPZN010000274.1 GCA_016195505.1 Nitrospirota bacterium
CCGGTATGTTCGTGTTGAGTGCAAACGGGCAGGACCTGCGCTTTCCACCTGTTGAGCAGGCTTCGCCCGAAGGCTTGCTCGCCATCGGTGGCGACTTGCGCCCGGAGCGGTTACTCGAAGCCTACCGGCACGGCATCTTTCCCTGGTACAACAACGACCAACCCATCTTGTGGTGGTCGCCAGATCCACGAGCCGTGCTCTTCCCCGAAAGGCTCCACGTCTCACGCAGCCTAAAGAGAAGCCTTCGGCCCGGCCGCTTCAGCGTCACGCTCGACACCTGTTTCAGAGAAGTCATGACACAGTGCGCTAGCCCCAGACCACAATATCATCCGGAAGGCGGAACCTGGATCACACCTGAGATGATCGAGGCCTACACGAGGCTCCACGAACTCGGCTACGCCCATTCCGTTGAAACCTGGATTGGAAAAGACTTGGTGGGTGGAGTCTATGGTGTGGCAATCGGTGGAGCGTTTTTCGCTGAATCCATGTTCACACTGGCCGACGACGCCTCAAAAGTGGCGCTCGTTCTTCTCGTCCGCCAGCTTCAATCTTGGAATTTTCGCATCATCGACTGCCAGCAATCCTCGCCGCACGTCATGCGCTTCGGAGCCGAAGACATTCCCCGCCGCAACTTTCTCAATCACCTGACTGCGGCACTCGCCCTTCCTGATCGACGTGGACGATGGGAATTCGATACCTCCCCAAGGAAGAGAACCTGAGTTTGACAGTCTTTTCCTCGGTCACTTATGATGCTCACTCACTCATCAGGAGGTCTTTATGAGTTTCTCAATCACGCCCAAAGAACTGAAAGCCCGGATCGATAAAGGGGATACGCTGGTGCTCCTGGATGTCCGAGAACCCTGGGAGAACTCGCTCGCTAAGCTTGAAGGATCAGTACTCATCCCCCTCGGCACCTTGCCCCAGTCACTCTCAAAACTGGATAAGAACACGGAGATTATCGCTTATTGCCACCATGGGATGAGAAGCGGAGATGCGACAGGATTTCTGCTCCAGCAGGGATTCCCGAACGTGAAAAATCTGGTTGGCGGGATCGATGCCTGGTCCGTCCAGGTGGATGGAACCGTTCCCCGATACTAGTGCATATACCAGCCGGCATCCTCGGGTGAGCCGCGAGCATCGAGGCAGGCTACACCATTTTTTCACGGAAAAAGGCCACGGTCTTCTTAAGTCCGTCGGCGAGTTCCACCTTGGCATCCCATCCGATTTCCAGTCTGATCTTTGAAGGATCAATCACGCTGCGCATCTGTTCGCCCGGTTTGGCCGGACCATGAACTTCCTTACAGGTAGAACCCGTGATGCCTGCCAGCATGCGAAACAGCTCGTTGACCGACGTCTCAGCTCCGGTTCCGACGTTATAGACTCCCTGTGAATCCTGACCCATCGCAGCCAGGTTGGCTTCTACCACATCGTCGACAAAAATAAAATCTCTCGTCTGGCGACCATTCCCGTTAATGATGGGCTGCTCATTGTTCAACATCTTCTGAACGAAGATCGCCACGACGCCGGCTTCTCCTTCAGGATCTTGCCGCGGTCCATACACGTTGGCATACCGCAGGCTCACGACTTGAATTCCGCTGATGCGTTGAAAGTAAGACAAGTAATGTTCGCTGCAGAGTTTGCTGATGCCATAGGGCGAAAGTGGATTGGTGGTGTGGGACTCCGGCGCAGGATAAGTCTCCTGTTCACCATAGATCGCGCCTCCGGAAGAGGAGAACACCACCTTTCTCGTCCCATGCCGAACCGCCTGCTGCAGGACATTCATGGTGCCCAGCACATTGACCTGCGCATCGAACACCGGGTCCTCAATTGAGCGCCGCACACTGATCTGAGCCGCAAGATGAAGGACGACGTTGGGCCGTTCATTCCGAAACACCCGCTCCAGGCGCCTGCTTTGAACATCGAGCTTATAGAGGCTGGCTGCCCGATTGACGTTCTTTCGTTTCCCAGAAGACAGGTTGTCGACGACGACGACGTTGTGCCCTTCTTCGACAAGCCGATCGACCACGTGAGACCCGATGAACCCTGCGCCGCCCGTCACGAGTACCTTCATCATTCCTCCAGCAGATTATCATCCTTAACGGTCGTTTCTCTCTTTCATACCATGAAACGGTGACACGAACTCAAATATTGCCAAAATTTCATGATTGCCTTTTTTCCCCTTCATGGGGCAGTCGAGCGTTTGGGCCGTCCGTAGACCTACGTCGGCCGCAAAGTGAACGATTCGCTGGAGCACCTCCTGTCGTTGCCTCTCATCACGAACAATGCCGCCACGGCCGACCTGACCCTTTCCCACTTCGAACTGGGGCTTGACCAGAGCAATAACCCTGGCGCCAGGGCTCAAGAATTGAATGATGGGAGGGAACACCTTCGTCAACGAGATGAATGACACATCGATGACCACAAGACCCACCAGCTCGGGAATCGTCGAAGGATCGATATACCGAATGTTGGTCCGCTCGATCAGTATGACGCGAGGATCCTGCCGAAGACGCCAGTCAAATTGGCCATAGCCCACATCAATTGCGTAGACGCGCGCCGCCCCTCTTTGCAATAAGCAATCGGTAAACCCTCCGGTTGAGCACCCAACATCGAGACAGACCATACCTTGAGGGTCGATCGAACAGGTATCCAGGGCCGGAGCAAGTTTGTCTCCGCCCCGACTGACGAATCGAGCGCTATGCTTAGGAATCTCGATTGTCGCATCGACAAGAATCGATTTAGCCGGTTTATCGACGATCGCGCCGTCCACCTTCACCTCGCCAGCAAGTATCATCCGCACCGCAACATCCCGGCTCTGCGCCAAGCCCTGCCTCACCAGCAGATGATCGAGACGATCTTTTTCGAAACGCGCGTTGGTACCCATGAGTAATGAGGTGGAGAACCAATGAGAAAGGAAGGCAATCTGACGATTGAGACTCTACGGTTCGGAAGCGGAATCCTGCATGTCATCGCCATCGGAAGAGAACGCCCGAAGCTGCTTTTTCCCATTCTTATCCTGAACCAGGACTTCCACCTTCCGCTCGGCCTCTTCCAGCACTTTCAAGCAGTTCTTCGAAAGACGAATGCCCTCCTCGAAAATCTTCAACGATTCATCAAGCGGCAGGTCACCCTTTTCTAATTCGCCCACGATGACTTCCAATCGAGCCATCGCCTGCTCAAACTTCACACCAGCCACAGCAATCTCCTCCTCTCAAAAAGTAAGTCATTATAGCGAGTCCCGTCCAGCTTTTAAACTGATGGGTCCGTCATCGCTTCGTTCACTGTGCAACGCAACCGGCCCTTCGCCAGACGAGTCAAGACTTCTTGCCCAGCTGACACTTGCCTGGCATCCCGAATCACTTGGTGCGTGCAAATTGTCTCCACAATGCTGTACCCACGAGCAAGAATTCCCAGCGGGCTCAGATTGTTCAAACTGGTCAGGCAGGACCGAGCCTCTTGCTTCCGTCGATTCAAACCGTATCGCATGACTCCCTCAAGGCGTGAAAGTAATTGCGGCACGATGGCCATGCCATGACGCACGCGGGACCCGGGACTTCTGCTGATGAGCTCATGCTTGGACGAGTGGAGTTGCTCCCATCTTTGTTTCAGCACATCTTGCACGGCCTGCCGTATCTGAACAACCGCTCCGTCCACACGCTGTGCTTCCTCAAGAATCCGGAACCGGACGTTGGTGATCTGAGCGAGCACGAGATCAAGCCGTTGGCGTTCGACGCCACAGCGCCAACTCACGGCCTGTCGACAACGAACCGAGAGGTCGCCAAGACGTTCCACGATTTCGTTCAACACAGGAGCAACAGCTTCAGCGGCGGCCGATGGTGTGGGCGCCCGCATATCGGCTGCAAAGTCCGCTAAGGTCACATCCGTTTCATGCCCTACGGCCGACACCACAGGAATAGGCGATGCTACGATTGCCCGCACGACCACTTCCTCATTAAAACTCCAGAGGTCCTCCCAAGAACCGCCGCCCCGCCCCACGATGATCACATCGACGCGGCCTAATTCGTTCAACAATCGAATGGCAGACGCAATCTGTTCGGCTGAGCCATCTCCCTGGACTTGTACCGGTGCAACAATGATTCCTAGGATAGGACAGCGGCGATGCAATACGGTAATCATGTCCTGAATGGCCGCTCCGGTCGACGACGTGACAATCCCTATTGTTTGAGGGAAAGCTGGCAGGGGTCTTTTTCGGCTCTCGTCAAAGAGCCCTTCCGCAGCAAGACGACTCTTGAGCTGCTCAAAGGCCAACTGCAGTGCGCCGAGGCCCTTCGGCTCCACGTACTCAAGGACAACCTGGTACTCCCCGCGCGGTTCGTATACTGTCACTCTTCCCCGCGCGATGACGTGAAGCCCGTCTTCCAAGCCGAACCGCAATCGAAGAGCGGTCGACCGAAAGATCACCGCCCGAATCTGACTAGAGTCGTCCTTGAGCGTACAATAGAGATGTCCGGATCCGGGCGCACGCAGGTTGGAGATTTCCCCTTCGAGCCACACCTCGGCAAAATCAGTTTCAAGGGAAGCCCGAACCAAACCGGTCAGTTCCGAGACGGTGAGAATTCGTCTCGAGGAAGAGTCAGGGGATGGCAGAAAGGAACGAGTGCGAATGCTCGTGAGTCTCCTCTAGTCGATGATCCGAATTCGTTCAAAGGCGATCGCCTTGCCCAAGCGTGCATCGAGTTCAAGTAACACCGCACAGAATACCGACGGTCCTGATGCCACTTCAAAACGGCGTGGCATGCCCGTCAGAAACTTATCGATCGCCAGCTCTTTTTTCACTCCGATCACCGAATGGAGCGGCCCGGTCATCCCAATATCGGTGATATAGGCCGTCCCCTTGGGAAGAATCTGATCGTCGGCGGTCTGCACATGCGTATGGGTACCGACCACAGCCGTCACATCTCCATCCAAATAGTGGCCCATGGCCATCTTTTCTGACGTGGCCTCCGCATGCATATCGACGATCACCGCCGATGTTTCTCGCTTGAGTCGTGACAACTCACGTTTCGCCGTTTGAAAAGGGCAATCGATCGTCGGCATGTACGCCCGCCCCATCAATTGCAGCACGGCAAGCCGTTCTCCGCCGGCTGTCTCAATAACCACGCTTCCATTTCCAGGGACTCCAGACGGATAGTTCGCCGGACGTAGTAAGCGTGATTCACGAGGAAAGTACTCCAGCACTTCCTTCTTATCCCACGCATGATTGCCCGTGGTGATCACCGATAAGCCTGTTTCAAAGAGCTCTTCGGCCAACTCCGGCGTAATACCGAATCCGCCCGCTACATTCTCGCCGTTTCCGATCACCAAATCGACTTGACGCTGGGCAACCAGTCGCGGTACCGCGCGGGCCACGGCCCGACGGCCCGGTTCTCCCATAATGTCCCCGATACACAGTACCTTCATTTGGCGTATTCCACGTACCGGCTTTCTCGAATGACGGTGACCTTAATCTGCCCCGGATAGGTCAACTCTTGTTCTATTTTCTTTGCAAGTTCACGAGAGAGCTGGAAAGACTCTGCATCGGTGATGTCTTCCTGTCGGACAATCACGCGAATTTCTCGCCCCGCTTGAATCGCATAGGCCTTCTGCACACCCTTCTGTCCCGTGGCCAGCGATTCGAGTTTCTCCAAACGCTTCACGTAGGACTCCAGCGCTTCCCTCCGCGCGCCAGGTCGTGCTGCCGACAGCGCCTCGGCCGCAGCCACTAAGACGCTCTCCGGACAAATTGGCTCCACCTGCTCATGGTGCGCGGCAATCGCATTCACGATCTTGGGGGACTCACCGTACTTCTTGGCAATCTCGGCCCCCAGCATGGCATGCGGTCCTTCTTCTTCGTGGCTGACCGCCTTGCCGATATCGTGGAGCAACGCGCCGCGCCGCGCCAACCTCACATCGAGGCCCAGTTCCGACGCCATGATGCCGCAAATGTACGAGGCTTCCCGAGCATGATAGAGATTATTCTGGCCGTAGCTCGTGCGATACTTCAGGCGTCCCAGCACTTTGATCAGTTCGGGATGGAAATCCGAGAGTCCCAGCTCGAAGATAATCTTTTCGGCTTCTTCATACATCAATTTGTCGATGTCGACCTTCACCTTTTCCACAATTTCTTCAATGCGCGTGGGATGAATGCGCCCATCGTGCATCAGCCGTTCAAGCGAAACCTTTGCAATCTCACGCCGTAAGGGATCGAATCCTGAAATGATCACCGCCTCAGGCGTCTCATCGATAATCAAATCGATCCCCGTGGCCGCCTCAAGCGCGCGGATGTTCCGCCCCTCCCGACCGATGATCCGACCCTTCATCGCGTCGTTCGGGATCGGAACCACAG
>JACPZN010000275.1 GCA_016195505.1 Nitrospirota bacterium
ATGGTAGAGCTGAGAATGGCGCATGCCCTACACCGAATGCATCTACATTCATTCAGACAGGTAGCGGTGAATACGGCACGGGTTTAACGAGTCCATCAGGCTGGAGAATCTGTTGATGAACCAGCGAGGAACTTCCAGGCTTCCATTGCCAATAATGGCGATACCCCGATGCCCATCACGAGCAACCAATGCTCTGGATCAAATGCTGTCACTCTAAAGATGGGATGAAGGGAGGGAGCCAGCACAATGGCAGCTTGGAGGAGTGCAGAAACTCCGATGGCCCAAATGAGCGGTTTATTCGTCCAAACGCCGATGGCAAAGAGGGAGCGCCGGTCATTTCGACAATTCAGCGCATGCGCCAATTGAGTGAGGACCATGATAGTGAAAGTGACCGTGCGGGCCCGTTCCAGACTCAGATCCATCCCATATAGACAATACACAAAGGCGAGCATCGCGATGAGGCCGAGGAGCATTCCTTGACTGAACATGAGCAAGACCCGCTCTTTCGTGAGAAAGCGCTCGGTCGGTGCGCGCGGCGCGCGGCGCATCAGATCGGGATCCTTCGGGTCTACGGCCAAGGCCAATGCAGGTAGCCCATCCGTGACCAAATTGATCCAGAGGATCTGGACCGGCAACAGCGGTAGCGGAAATGCGAACAGAGTTGCCAGCAACATCAGGAGGATTTCGCTGAGGTTGCAGGAGAGTAAAAAATGGACGGCCTTTCGAATGTTGTCGTACACCCCGCGCCCTTCTTCCACTGCCGCCGCGATGGAGGCGAAGTTATCGTCGGTCACAACCATATCCGCGGCTTCCTTGGTCACGTCCGTTCCGGTGATCCCCATCGCCACGCCTATATCGGCAGCCTTCAGCGCCGGCGCATCATTGACTCCGTCGCCGGTCATGGCCACAATCGCGCCACGCGCCTTCCATGCTTTCACGATACGCAGCTTGTGCTCCGCCGATACGCGGGCATAGACGGCGGTGTTCGTGACTCGCTTCTCCAGCTCTTCATCTGAAAGCTGGTTCAGCTCTCCTCCAGAGATTGCCTCCGCACCCGAGTTCATAATCCCCAGCTCCCTCGCGATGGCGATCGCGGTGTCCTTGTGATCTCCCGTGATCATCACCGTCCGAATGCCCGCGGTCCGACAGGCCTCCACAGCAGTCTTGGCTTCTGGTCTGATCGGATCTTTCATGCCGACTAGTCCCAAGAACGTCAGCTCTTGCTCCAAGATTGTCGATCTATACAAACCCGGCACGTGATCCAGTGGCCGCATGGCCATGCCAAGCACCCGCAGCGCCTGCGAGGCGAATTGCTGATTTGCCGACAGGATTAGCTGGCGGATCTTATCCGTGAGGGGTTCAATTCGCCCGTCGCGAGTCATCCAGGCTGCACAGTCGTGCAACAGCACATCCGGCGCGCCCTTGATATAGGCTACGGGGCCGGACTTGGTTTGACGGACCACCGTCATCTTCTTTCGCTCCGAATCGAACGGCACTTCGCCCAACGTCGGATTCGCTCGTTCGAGATCAGGCTTCAACAGACCAGTCTTCAATGCCACCACCAGGAGTGCCCCTTCGGTCGGATCGCCGATCACCTGCCAAGCTCCATTCTCCTGTCGCAAGGTCGCGCCATTGCAGAGCACCGCGGCGGTCAGGAGTTCGCGCAGGCCAGGATCGAGTGACGCGTGACGGGTGACGGGTGACGGGTGCTGAAGGGACTCTTCCTCAGGATTGACGATTGACGATTGACGGTTCACCCCCTCCGGCCCTCGATCACTCGCCTCATGCCTCACGCCTAAGGCGTCACGAATTTCGCCGACCGGCGCGTATCCTTCGCCTGTGACGTCGAAGGCTCCATCGCCGATGAACAACTTCGTGACCGTCATTTCATTCTTCGTCAACGTGCCGGTCTTGTCGGTGCAAATGACTGTCGCTGACCCCAGCGTCTCGACCGCCGGCAACTTACGAATCAGGGCATGGCGTTGCACCATGCGCGTCACGCCCAAAGCCAGTGTAATAGTCACCACAGCCGGTAGCCCTTCGGGAATCGCGGCCACAGCGAGGCTCACCGCAGTCAGAAACATTGTAACCAGCGGGATGCCACGCAGAGTTCCGAGCACAAACACGACCGCGACAATGGCCAATGAAAGCCACAGTAATGTGTGCCCGAGCTGTTCAAGGCGGCGCTGAAGGGGCGTCTCTTCTTGCTCAACCTGAGTCTCGCGATGGATCAGCGCCGCGATCTTCCCAAGCTCCGTCTGGGTTCCGGTTGCCGTCACCAAGGCTCGCCCTTTCCCAGAGACGGCGACGGTGCTCATAAAGAGCATGTTGTGGCGATCGCCCAATGGCACATCTGTCTGAGAAATCGGCTCGTCGGATTTACCGACGGGTGTGGATTCGCCCGTCAATGAGGCTTCCTGCGTCTGGAGACCTGTCGCATAGACCAGTCGGCAGTCCGCGGGGATGCGATCTCCCGCCTCGACTTGGACCAGATCACCCGGCACCAGTTCCCGGGCTGGGATTGACCGGATGACACCCTCTCTAATCACCCGCGCCGTCGCCACCGAAAGCTTTCGCAATGCCGCTAACGACCGCTCGGCCCGGAACTCCTGCACGAATCCGAGCAGCCCGTTGAGGACCACGATAGCCAGAATCGCGGACGCATCGATCCATTCTTGCAGCAGGCCAGATACAACCGCCGCGCCGATCAGAACCCAGACGATCAGACTGGAGAATTGAGCCAGTAGGATTTTGAGGGGAGAGGGAGGAGAAGCCTCAGGCAATTCATTTGGACCAGCAGTCGCGAGACGATGCTCAGCTTCACGCTCAGCCAATCCGTCATCGAGGTCCGAACCTAGTTCATGTTCCAGCGCTTCGAGTGTGAGCGTATGCCAATCGTTGGGGTTCATGTCGCGTTATATCTTGAATTGCTTCGCCTGCCGTTGAAGCTATTTGCAAGCCGTTCTGCGCAGATCCGTCCCTGTTATCCCTACGTACGTCATCAAATAGCCTCATGCCGGAGCTTCAGATAACGAAGCAATTGGGCATTTGCAGCCACAATGATGGTGGAAGCGCTCATCGCGACGGCCCCGACACTCATGGGGAGATCGAATCCCCAACCGACGAACAGTCCACCGGCGACCGGAATGGCGACTAAGTTATAACCGGTTGCCCAAACGAGATTCTGGATCATCTTCCGGTAGGTCGCACGAGAGAGCTCGATGGCTCCGACGACGTCGCGGGGATCGCTCCGCACGAGCACGATGCCCGCGGACTCGATGGCCACATCCGTTCCCGCGCCAATCGCAATGCCGACATTGGCGGTCACCAATGCAGGGGCATCGTTCACCCCGTCGCCTACCATGGCGACCCGCTTGCCGCCCTCTTGAAACCGCTTGACGGCCGCAGCTTTGTCGCGGGGGAGCACCTCCGCTGCGACCTCATCGATCGCCAGGCGCCTGGCGACAGACTCCGCCACGGTTTTCGCATCTCCCGTGATCATCGCGACTCGAATACCTAGCCGATGCAGGTCGGTGACAGCTTCACGGGACTCGGGGCGGATCTCGTCTTCTAGGGCAAGCGCACCGAGCA
>JACPZN010000011.1 GCA_016195505.1 Nitrospirota bacterium
ACGGGAGGCATCTCGTCTGGTCAAGGATCTCTCGCAGCCTCGTGGAAAGCGTACGATGGCCACGCACCTTGAGCGTCGGGCAGGTATTGCCGGAGTGAAAGCGGGGTTGCTGCGTGAAGTTGTGCCGAAAGAAGAATTCACAGACCCGGTGCGGTTGGCGGTGGCGATCAAGTCGCTGCCGTTGCGGCTGGTTGCCACACGCCCCTTGGAGGAAGCGATCAGCATGGCCGGCGGGGTCTCGTTCAAAGCGCTCGATGCGAATCTCATGATTCGTTCACTCCCGGGCGTCTTCTGTGCGGGAGGGATGCTGGACTGGGAAGCACCAACTGGCGGCTACCTGTTAACCGCATGTTTTGCCAGTGGCCGTGTCGCCGGCACAGCAGCCGTGAGGTGGGTCAAGGAGCGTGAAGCGGCGCAGGTGTGAAAAAGGACCGGTCGGAACTAAGGTCGTGGCAAGGGGCCGCGTGCCTAGCCGAATATCCAATTCCACAAGCTGGACAGCCAGTTGGTGATCATACCGGTCCATGAATCGTCTACCGGAACTGGTTCGACTTTGGCTGGGCGTGAGGGAGCAGTGGACTTTGCGGGAGCCGTCGGATTGGTTTGGGCAACCTGTGGCGGTGGCACGGGCTGATTGGTGGCTGTCAGGGGAGGAGGAGGCTGAGTCATGGTCGGCTGACCCGATGCCGGCGCGTCAGCCGCCGAGGCGACCGAATTGGGAAGCGATTGTGACTCTTCGACTTCCTGCTCGTATTGATTCACCATGGCCTGCAATGAGGCGCCTTCTTGTTTCGCATCCGCCATCTGTCGTGCCAGCACACGGCTTTGGTTCACAAGGCCTGCCACTTGCGCTTGCAGTAAGGCCAGCCTTTCATCCGCACGCTGTCTCATAATCGGCAACAGCTCTTCTTCTCGCTGAATGGCGGCGCGTAGTTCAGTGGTGACAGCATCCTGGCGCCGGTTGGTAGCCTGTAGACCTGCGATCTGTTGATCCAATTCTTTCACATCCGCCCGTTCTGTCTCCAAGGCGCGGGTGAACTCATCCACCTCGGTCCTGGTCTTATTATAGGTGTTCCGGCTGACACAGCCGCCTTCCAAGAGCAAGATGCCGGCAAGAAGATAGAGCCCGACTCCCTGAAACCCAAGAGACGGTGGCGAGGCAGCTAAGCTTGTCATGAAAGTCCGTCCTCATTGATTGACCGACCTGAAAGCGTGTTCCAGAGAATTGCAGTCGGTCTGGTGAGTAGCTGTACGTAGTCTCTCAAAAATTGTAGATTCTGGCAATAGACGTGCGGATTTAGACCGACCGATGGAGCTTGTGATCTCCTGCATTTCCCTCCAAGGATGTCTTGGATAAAAAGGAGAGATTCGCGTACCATGACGTCGGCCATGTCACACCACTTAGCCAAGGCTCTACGACTGCCGCCGGAATGTGAACCCGCTCTCCTGGAGCGGTTTCTCAAAGCTGAAGCCATGGCGCTCTGGACTGTGCGGTCGGCACAGCTACAGGACCTGCCTCCGAATATCCAAGCGTTTCTTCGGAAGCACGAGGAGGATGAACAAAACCATCTTGCACAGTTCGAAGCGATGATCGGCCATCAGTCGCATGAACGCGAGCGTCTTCCATCCGTACCACGGCAATGGCCAGTGTTGGCAGTCCAGCTCTATGGCTATGAGTCCCTCGGTCTGGAATTTGCCAAATTGCTGGTCGCGATGCGACCGGATTTGGCCGACATCCTTGAAGACGAAGCGACCCATGTGAAGTTCTTTGAGCGTGAGATTCGGCAGATCATCGCTGGGGAGGCTGCTGCAGCCGATCAGGCAAGGGTCTCGGCCCGTGCCTGGTGGCGCAAGGTGCCGCTGACTCTTGGCCGATATATGGAAGCGCCGGTGCTCAATCCGTTTCGACCGGAGCTGGCACTGAGGATTCTCGGGACGATGGAGCAGCGATTCACTGAGATGGGGCTTCTGAGAAAGTAGTGGCCTGAGACATTCTTACGCTTGTGCCAATGGGAGCCCGCTTATTGAGCCCATCTTGCGATATTTTTCATCGCGGTGGGTGAGTAGCTGCTCAACAGACAGGTCGGTCAGATCGAAGAGATGGTTGGTGAGGGCTTTGCCGACAAGGTCACAGACGACTTTGGGCTCACGATGGGCGCCTCCCAGCGGTTCGGGGATGATGCCATCGATCACGCCGAGTTCTAGGAGATCTTTTGCCGTCATTTTCAGTGCGGAGGCGGCATCCTGGACTTTCGAAGGATTATCCCAAAGGATGGCTGCGCAGCCTTCCGGCGAGATAACTGAATAGATAGAATGTTCCAGCATCAGTACACGGTCGGACACACCGAGAGCCAAGGCGCCCCCGCTCCCGCCTTCGCCGATGACCACGGAAATAATCGGCACGGTCAAGCGAGACATGACGAAAAGGTTCCTCGCAATCGCTTCAGCCTGCCCGCGCTCTTCGGCTCCAATGCCGGGGTAGGCACCGGGCGTATCGATGAAGGTGATGATCGGACGATTGAATTTCTCTGCCATCTTCATCAGGCGCAGCGCTTTCCGGTAGCCTTCCGGGTTGGGCATACCGAAATTCCGTTGCATCCGCTCCTTCAGGGTCTTTCCTTTTTGATGCCCGATAATCATCACGGTTCGATCGTTGATTCGGGCGAATCCACCCACTATGGCTCGGTCATCCCCAAAGGCACGGTCTCCATGAAACTCAAGAAATTCATTGATATAGTCGAGCGTACTGGGACGTTGGGGATGGCGTGCTAGTTGGGTTCGCTGCCAGGGCGTCAGGTTCTGATACAGCTCATGCTCGGCTTGGGCTAACTTTGTGCGGAGCTTGCGAATATCGCTTTGGGAGGACGCTTTGCCGCTGGTGACTGCAGCGGAAAGTTTCTCGATCTTCTCTTCGATCTCGCGGATCGGCTTTTCAAATTCGAGATAATCTCGCATAGACCTCTCGTAAGTGCAGGAGGACGGTCAGCGGAGAAAAAACAGCTGCCTTTCCCATGCCTCGAAATGCGTAGCCTAGGATAGCAAAGAGAGGGCCCCTTTGCCTAGCACTTCTTCAACATCCGACATAAAGTGTTCACTGGGAGAAACGGTGAGGTTCGGGAGAGGAGCTGTCTCAGCTTCCAATACTCCGTCGGTTTGAAATGACATGGAAATCGTGGTGCTGCCGGGATGCCGTTGGAAGACCTCGAGTAGCCGGGGCAGTTGATCACACACTTCCGGCCGATCGATCAAACAAATACGAATACCTTTGATGGACTGTGTCTGCGCGTCGGACAGCGGCTCGATTTTGCTGCCCCGAATTTTGGTGCCTTTGTCTCCCCGATCGATCGTGCCTGTAATGCGCACAAGTCTCTCGGGCGCAATCAACTCTCCCGCGGTTTTAAACAAATCGGGAAACACAATGACTTCAACCGTGCCCCGCAGGTCTTCCAGAGTGACATAGGCCATCCGATCACCTTTCTTGGTGAGCATCGGTTTGACCGTAGCGATGATTCCGCAGATCTTCACCTCTTTACCGTCTGAGAGTTCAGTCAAGCCGACCGTGATGGCGGTGGAGAGAGCGTTGAGCGTCGCTTCATAGCGGGTAAGCGGATGGGCGGTGATGTAGAAGCCGGTCAACTCGCGCTCGTATTTCAGCCGTTGAGCCTGATCCCATTCCGCGATCGACGGCAGCGGCGGTGTGGTCATGATTGCTGACGTCTCCTGTCCGTTGAGCTCCTCTCCGAAGATACTGGTTTGCCCGAGATCCCGTTCTCGCTGCGCTGCTGCGCCGTCTTCGACAGCTTGATCGAGCACCGCCATGAGTTGTGACCGTTTTGCGCCGGTTGAATCGAAGGCGCCAGCTTTGATCATCCCTTCCAGCATGCGCTTGTTCACTTTGTGAAGATCGACACGGCGACAGAAATCAAAGAATGATCGAAAGAGGCCGGCCTGGGCGCGAACAGCCAGCACCGACTCCACTGCGCCTTCGCCCACGTTCTTGATCGCGGCTAAGCCGAACCGGATCGCCCCGTCGGCCACGGCAAAGTGTTTCTGGCTTGCGTTCACGTCCGGTCCCAGCACTTTAATCCCGAGATCGCGGCATTCGGTGAAATACCCGACAAGCTTTTCCTGGTTACCCATATCGGTCGTCATGAGCGCGGCCATGAATTCGGTCGGGTAGTGGGCCTTCAAATAGCCGGTCTGGTAGCAGACCACCGCATAGGCAGCAGCGTGGGATTTGTTGAACCCATACCCGGCGAACTTTTGAATTAACTCATAGAGCTTCTCGGCTTTCTTCTCCGAAATCTTATTGTGTTTCGCACCGTCGAGGAACTTGACGCGCAGCTTTTCCATCTCTTCCGGCTTCTTTTTCCCCATCGCGCGGCGGAGAATATCGGCTTGGCCCAGCGAGAAACCAGCCACCTTGTTGGCGATTGCCATGACCTGTTCCTGATAGACGATGACGCCATAGGTGTCCCCTAGAATGGGCTCTAATTCCGGTACCTCATAGGTGATCGGGATCTTGCCCTGCTTCCGCTTGATGAAGTCGGGAATCAGGTCCATCGGGCCAGGCCGGTAAAGGGCGATGATGGCGATGATGTCTTCGAACCGATCGGGTTTGAAGCCGGTCAGCAAATCGCGCATGCCGGAGCTTTCCAGCTGGAATAGGCCGGTGGTTTTGCCAGAAGAGAGGAGGGCAAACGTGGCCGGATCGTCGAAGGGCAGCTGATCGACGGCGAGCGGCAGGTCATTGGGATGAGTTTGATTGATGAGCGTCTCGGCGCGCCGGATCATCGTGAGTGTTTTGAGGCCGAGGAAGTCGAATTTCACCAGGCCGATTTTCTCGACATCTCCCATCGAGTATTGGGTGACAATTTCATCGTTGGCCCCTTTGTAGAGGGGCACATGATCCGTCAAAGGCCCTTCAGAGATCACGACGCCTGCCGCGTGAGTCGAGGCATGACGGGCCAGGCCTTCAAGTGATTGTGCGTTCGTCATCAGCTCTTTGACTTTTGGGTCTGTCTCGACCAGGTCGCGCAACCGAGGTTCTGCATCTAAGGCCTGTTGGAGCGTGATATTCAACTGATTGGGCACGAGCTTGGCGACTTTGTCGGCATCGGCGTACGGCATCTCCAGCACGCGGCCGACGTCGCGGATCGCGGCTTTGGCGCCCAACGTACCGAACGTGATGATCTGCGCGACGTGGTCGGAGCCATACTTGTCCAAGACGTAATTAATCACTTCGCCTCGGCGATCCATGCAGAAATCCATGTCGATATCGGGAAGGGACACGCGTTCAGGATTGAGAAAGCGCTCGAAGAGGAGGGTGTATACAAGCGGGTCAAGGTCGGTGATGCGGAGCGCATAGGCGACCAGACTGCCGGCGGCAGAGCCGCGACCAGGCCCCACCGGAATCCCGCGTGAGCGGGCGAAGCGAATGATGTCCCAGACAATAAGGAAATAGCCGGCGAACCCCATCGAACAGATCACCATCAGTTCTTCTCGTAGCCGCTGCTCATAGACAGCGGCGGGTACCTTGCTGGGCCGTTCCCGTAGGCGAGCCTTCAATCCTTCGATGGCCAGATGTTCGACGTATGATTCGCGTGTGTATCCTTCCGGAGCCTTGTACTGAGGAAGGTACGTTTTATTGAGGGCTAACTCAAGATTGCAGTTGTCCGCGATCCGGCAGGTGTTGGTCACGGCGCCAGGGAACTCGGCAAAGGCCGGTGCAATTTCTTCGGTTGATTTTACATAGAGTTGATCGGTGTCGAACTTCATCCGGTTCGGATCGCTGACCGTCTTTCCTGTCTGGAGACAGAGCATGAGATCATGTGGGCGCGAATCTTCTTTTTTGAGATAGTGGCAATCGTTGGTGCCGGCGAGGGGAATGCCGAGTTTCTTGTGAATCTCGACCAGGCCGGCATTGGCCACGCGTTGGTGTTCCAGTCCATTGGCCTGCACTTCAAGGTAGAAATGCTCCTTCCCAAATATTTCTTGAAATTCACCCGCTACAGCGACTGCCCCATCCATATCTTTCTGGCCAATCAGATAGGGAATCTCGCCGCTCAGACAGCCAGATAGCGCAATGAGACCCTCATGATGTTCCTTCAGAATCTCCTTATCCATCCGAGGCTTATAGTAGAATCCCTCAAGATAGGCTTTACTGACGAGTTTGATGAGATTTTGATAGCCCGTCAGGTCTCTCGCAAGGAGGATGAGGTGGTAGTAATCGTTGTGTGAGAGGCCACTGTCTTTCTTCGCCAGCCGGCTGCCCAATGCCATATAGGCTTCGCAACCGATGATGGGTTTCACCCCGGCATCTTTGGCTTTTCGATAAAACTCGATTGCGCCGAACATGTTGCCATGGTCGGTCATGGCCACGGCGGGCTGCTTGAACGATTTAATTTGCTGCACAAGCGGCTCGATTTGGTTCGCGCCGTCGAGAAGGCTGAACTGGGTGTGAAGGTGAAGATGAACGAATGCAGATGCCACGGACGAATTGTAGTGAGTGAGGAGAGATGAAGTCAAACGGAGTCAGTCTTCGTACTAAGTTATCAGCAGACCGATGGTTCAATCTTGACCTTATAGGCAACCGGCCTGTTAAACTCAGAGAATTAGAAGCATGTGAAGAGTGGTCATGCCTTCCGTTATCGATATACATCGGCCTAGCCTGAAAGACAGAGACCTTCGTGCCGAGAGAAGATAGATCCCCAGCCTCTCTCCTCGCGGACTTTAGAGCCGGCATGGTCGTGTTTCTCGTGGCGTTGCCCTTGTGCCTGGGGATTGCACTGGCATCCGGTGCCCCGCTGCTATCAGGGCTGTTGGCCGGCATCGTCGGTGGTCTCCTGGTGGGACTGTTCAGCGGGTCACAGACCAGTGTCAGCGGTCCCGCCGCCGGGTTATCGACTATCGTCGCCGCCCAGATTCTGTCACTCGGGTCGTTTTCTGTGTTTCTGCTCGCGGTGATGCTTTCGGGGCTGATCCAAATCGCCCTGGGCATGGCCAGGGCTGGATTCATTGCCGCGTTTTTCCCATCCAGCGTGATCAAGGGATTGTTGGCTGCCATTGGTACGATCCTGGTCTTGAAGCAGATCCCCCATGTCCTGGGGCACGACCTTGACCCTGAAGGCGAAATGGCCTTCCAGCAGCCGGATCGCGAAACCACCTTCTCTGAACTCTTCGGAGTGTTTGGAGATCTTCAGCTGGGTGCGTCCATCATCGGCCTCCTGTCAATTGCCCTACTGGTTGTCTGGAGCAGGTGGAAGCCTCTCAAGGAGTCGTTCATTCCCGCCCCGCTGGCCGTGGTGTTGTTGGGTATCGGAGCCAATCTGTGGTTCGAGCAGTTGGGCGATCCCTGGCTCATCAAGCCGAGTCATCTCGTCCAGGTGCCGGTGGCCGAGGGCTTGGCCGAGTTTTTCGGACTCCTCCAGCTACCGGACTTCTCACAGTGGGTCAACCCGGCGGTCTACAGTGCGGCCGCGACGATTGCGATCGTGGCGTCTCTCGAAACGCTGTTGAACCTGCAAGCGGTCGATAAGATCGACCCGCAGCAGCGCACCTCTCCCCCGAGCCGGGAACTGCTGGCCCAAGGCATCGGGAACGTGGTCTGCGGGTTGATCGGTGGACTCCCGATCACGTCGGTGATTGTCCGTAGCTCCGTGAACATCAACGCCGGTGGGAAAACGAAACTTGCGGCGGTCGTCCATGGCGTCCTGCTGCTGCTCAGTGTCCCGCTCATACCGGCGTGGCTGAACACAATCCCCTTGTCCTGCCTGGCGGCAATCTTACTGGTCACCGGCATCAAGCTAGCCAGCCCGGCGCTGGTGAAGCAAATGTGGAACGAGGGGAGGTATCAGTTCATCCCCTTCGCTGTGACCGTCGTCGCCATCGTGTGCACGGATCTGCTCATCGGGATCCTGATTGGGCTGGCCGTGGGCGTCAGCTTCATTCTCAACAGCAACGTGCGCCGCCCGATACGCCGCTTCGTGGAAAAACACCTTGGCGGCGACGTGTTGCACATCGAGCTGGCCAACCAGGTGAGCTTCCTGAATCGCGCCGCTCTATCCCATGTGTTGGCTGAGGTTCCACGGAACGGGCATGTCCTGCTCAACGCTCAGAACACGGACTATATCGATCCGGACGTACTCGACCTGATTCGAGATTTCAAGGAACAAGCGGCACCGGCTCACGGCGTCGAGGTGAGTCTTATCGGGTTCCGGAGCGAGTGATTCACTCACCCCGGAGCAGGTCCTGCAAATCCTGAAGGACGGCCACGAGCGTGTTCGCTCCGGCCGGCGCCTCACCCGCGACTTCAGCCGTCAGGTCCGTGCGACGGCGGAAGGACAACATCCCCTGGCGGTCGTCCTCAGTTGCATCGATTCCCGTACCCCCGCCGAGTTGATCTTCGACCTGGGCATGGGCGATATCTTCAGCGTGCGCATCGCCGGGAACGTCACGAGCCGGAAGGTGCTGGCCAGCGCGGAGTACGGCTGCGTCGTGGCAGGGGCGAAGCTGCTCCTGGTCATGGGGCACACCCGGTGCGGCGCTGTCGGTGCCGCCGTCAAGCTCATATGCTCGCCTCGTACGGCTGCCGAAGCCACTGGGTGCCAGCATCTTGACCATATCGTAAACGACATCCAGCAATCTGCCGATTCAGCCACTTGCCGGGCGGTCGAAGAGAGATCGACGTCCGAGCAAACAGCGACCGTCGATGCGGTGGCCCGCCGCAACGTGCTGCGGGTTGTCGAAGAGATCTGTGAGCAGAGCCAGACGCTCGATGGCTTGGTCCAGACGGGGCGGATTGCGATTGTCGGCGCGATGTACGATGTCGTGACGGGAGACATCGAGTTTCTGGTAGAGCATGGAATGAATCACCCACGGCCGCAAGAGCCTGCCTAACCGTGTGAGTGGTGCAAGTGGATGGTCGAGGGGAATGGCATTGCGACGATAACGGCAGGGTTCGGTGTACGTAACAAGACGAACGGGATCTCGAAACCTCGGGAAACGTCCTGGAGGGTTACTTGAGCGAGGCACATGGCCAGTATTCCGGATTGTTGAGGAGAGCCACCGCGGGCGCCATTCTTGGAACAGTCGTAGGAACGTTCGAACAGTGGTTCTTCAAACACGATCTCGCACACTTTTTCGCGGCGGTTCTCGCGGGGGCTCTGTACTTGACCACATTGGCTGTGCTCACCGATCGTTTTCAGCTTGCGGGAGGGAAGACTCTGCTCGGAGCTGTCTCGGGTTTCCTCGCCGCCATCGTGTGGTGGTCTATTGCCGGTCATACCGTGGACGCATTTGCCGTTGCGGCAGTGTCCGGGATCTGTTTTGGTTCAGTATATGTCTGGTCTGAAGTGCGGAAGAGCCCGTGAGCTTATGCAGCCCGGCCTGAAGAGATGTATCGTTTTGACGGAGGTCCTGCGTTAGCGAATGACCTGAATCGCCCGCCAGCGCTCTGATTGGTACCGCCAGAGTAACAGCGCCATCCGTACTGTCCAAAAAAGAAAAAGACGATGCCCATGCCGGCCATGATGCCGCTGGCCAGCCGGTTGGCCTCCCAGTTCTCAAGTTTGGCGCGGGTATATTTCCCGGCTCCAATACTCTGTCCCACCATCGTGGCGGCGGCGATGGCGAACCCATAGCCAGGTAAGAAAGACAGTGACTCGATCGACAAGCCGACTTGGTGGGCAGCATATGAGACCGTACCATAGAGCAACACAAGTTTCGTGTAGATCAAGATACCGGCCTGCTGGACGATCCGCTCACCGGATACAGGAGCGCCCACCTCCCAGATCGACCGGATCATGTCGAGGCGCGGCTTCGGCGACGGTTTCAAGATCGGACGGCAGCGCCATAGCAAATAGACCACCCCCGTTGCTTCGGCGAGGCCGACAGCGACGGCTGCTCCATTGAGAGCTAGAGCGGGGGCCCCCCATCGTCCATAGATGAGCGGGTACGCAATGAGGATGTGCAATAGGTTGACGACGATCATGGCGTACATCGGCGTCCGCGTGTCGCCGGTGGCTTGGAGAATCGACGATAAAACTTGTAGAAGTACGGTAAAGGGAATCACCAAGAAAATGAGCGTTGAATAGGGAAGGGCCAGTTCGATGACAGTCTGCTCTGCACCCAGCTGCTGCATGACGATGCGGTTGATGGCCATTCCAAGACCCGTCAACAGCAAAGACACAGCGACCGAGAGCCACAGGAAATGGCGTGCGGCTTCCCCTGCATCCCGATGCCGGCGGGCGCCCCACAGTTGTGCGATGATGACGTTCGTGCCGATGGACAGGCCGGAGACCAGTGTGGTTGCCATGAAAGCCAGGAGTTGTCCTAACCCAACTGCCGCAATGGGAATCACCCCCAGTCCACCGACGAGAAAGACAGCAACGATGCCTTCCGCCCGTTGGAGAAGGCTGCTGACCGTGACAGGGAATGCGAGGGTCAGCACGGAACGTCTGATCTGTGCGACACCGTTGGCCATGGAGGCGTATCCTAGCAGAAGCATGGCCAATACTTGCTAGACAAACTGATCCTTGGTCCGCTAGGGTTTTGTCCATCATGCTCAATTCAGACCAGATTTCTCTCCCCGTCATTACCCCTCGTCTCTCCAAGTCAAAATTTCTGGCCGGGCTCCAATGTCACAAGCGGGTCTATTTCGAGGTTCATCATCCTGACTGGGCCAGCCCACCGGACCCATCGACACAGGCCATGCTTGACATGGGCACTGAAATCGGCGAACGAGCCCGAGGCCGGTTTCCCGGCGGCGTGCTTATCGGTGAAACCTATCGCCAGCGGGAAGCAGCGTTGGCCCATACAGCGTCGGTGCTCTCGGATGCCACGGTTCCGGCGATCTTCGAAGGAGCCTTTCTGTACGACGGAGTGCTCGTCCGGGTGGATATTCTCGAACGGGTTCGTGGTATTGAGGGGGAACCTCTTGCTTGGCGGTTGATCGAGGTCAAGTCGTCTTCGCGCGTCAAGACCGTTCATTTGGACGACCTTGCGATTCAATGGTATGTCCTACAAGGAGCGGGGCTGAACATCACAGCGGCCTGTCTCATGCATCTGAATACGCAGTATGTCTATCGGGGCGACGGACTCGATCTGGATTCACTTTTCTCGGTGCAGGACGCGACTGATCTGGTTGTTGCCAAAGGACTCGATATCTCGAGCCGCCTGCTGCCTATGCAGCAGGCGGTGTTGCAAACTGAGCCGCCGCCGGTTGAACCAGGGGCCCATTGCCACACACCCTACGAATGTCCCTACTGGGCCCATTGCACGAGAGAGAAGCCGGCCCGCTGGATTTATCATTTGCCGGGCCCGTTACGAGGCCTGACCGAGTTGGTCCAGCAGGGCGTGACGACGATCGACGACATCCCAAGTGGGGTCAAACTGTCCGTCGTGCAGCGCCGTGTGAAGGACAATGTGGAATGGATTTCTCCGAAACTGAAGGAGGCCCTGGCAACCGTTCGATATCCGGTCCATCATTTGGATTTTGAAACCATCATGCCAGGGATTCCTTGTTATCCCGATACAAAGCCGTATGAGCCGATACCGGTCCAATGGTCGAATCACATCGAGGATGAACCTGGTCGTTGGCGACATCAGGATTTTCTCCACAATGAGGCGAGTGATCCTCGCGAAGCGCTGACGGCGCAGCTTTTGGAGTCCCTTGGCACCGAAGGCAGCATCTGCGTGTATTCGCCGTACGAACAGTCGATTCTTGAACGGCTCGCTGAGCGGTATCCATCAATACGCCCGGAGGTTAAGCGGGTTATTTGCCGGCTGTGGGATTTGTTCCCTGTAATCCGAGACCATTATTATCATCCCGCATTCGGTGGGTCCTATTCGATTAAAGCCGTCCTTCCCGCCGTGGTGCCATCATTGGACTATGGCGATCTGGCGATACAAGAGGGAGGGGTCGCGGCGCAAGAGTATTACCGGATGGTCTTTAAGGAAACGGATTGGGTCACCAGGGACTCAATCAGGATAGCATTGCTGGAATACTGTAAGCGAGACACGTTGGCGATGGTGGAGTTGCGACGAGGGCTGGGGGAGAAAGCCGGGTAGGTTACTGCGCTCTTTGGTCCGCAACCCGTCGTTCGAATCCCTAAAACGCTGAAGGTTTTTGTCCGTCGTGTATCCCTCACTCAACAATTAAGAATGGACGTCTCTGACAGGTTGAAGAAAAGCATAGCCTGCGGTTTTAATCCGACGGCCACAATAGTGAGGCCGTCGGCACGAGCGAGCTTAGGTTGGCGGAGAGGGTGGGATTCGAACCCACGGTCGGGTTACCCCGACAGCAGTTTTCGAGACTGCCCGATTCGGCCGCTCTCGCACCTCTCCGACGTGACGGATCATCGATGTGTTCGAATCGTGAGCAGGCGAGGACGACGCGCTCAACGACTTTGGCGGGAGCTTACCGCGCCAGATAGCGTTTTGCAATGACCAAACCAATGTGTTCCGTATGTTGATTGCATTTCCCAGGAGAGGGGCGGCGACGGTGTGAACAACGCAAGCCTGAAATTTCAACGGATCATATTCGAGAATCGAGGTAAGCTAAAACCTCTGATCGAGATCGTTTCTGAGGAAGTACATGTATGGGGGTTCTTGTTGGATGTCGACGTGACGGAGCTCACTCATGCGGCTCACTATCTGTCGAAAGATGAACAGGAACGGGCCAACCGGTTGGTGTCTGAGCGGCATCGGCAACAATTCATGGCAGCTCGTGCCGTATTGCGAGAGGTGCTGAGCCGTTACTGTGCGCAGCGTCCACAAGAGTTGGCCATCCAGACGACATCCGACGGGAAACCGTTCTTAACCGATAGTGCCGCTGTTCGGTTCAATCTGACGCACTCCCATGGCAGAACGCTCATCGCGATTGCGAAGGATCGGGAGGTCGGTATCGATCTCGAGAAACTTCGTCCCGAAGTCGACGTTGTGGGCCTGGCCAAGCGTTTCTTGTCACGCCAGGATCAGGCATTCATCGAAGCTGGTGACCCAGAACGACGACATGAGCGGTTTCTGCGAGTCTGGGTGGCGAGGGAGGCAGTCTTCAAAGCCGAGGGCAAGGGGATTACATTTCCCCTTCATCACGATCATCTAGCACTATCGAGGGATGAAAGAGAAGGTCGCTTGATCAGGAGCGAAGGTGAATCCAAAGGGACGAACGTGCCCGTTCGATTTCTCCCTCTCGAACCCGGATGGGTTGGGGCTGTGGCGGCGGAAGGAACAAATTGGGCGGTCATTTATCTAAATGGGAAACGTGAACGTGGATAGCTCGGCCTTCTCTAATCCCTGCTTGACCAGACGCGTGATGTCCAACGCGCGTTCAATTTTTCGGAGATCATCAATCCGAGTTTTTGTACTGGGGTGAGGCGGCGTAAAAAGTTTGCAGCAGTCCTGGTCAGGCTCGATGGACGTGTCGTAGGTCCCGAGGCGGCGCGCCTCATCCATAATCTCGAGTTTGTCCATACCGATCAGGGGTCGCAGAATCGGTAATTCTCCCGCTTCTTCGACGACGGACAGGTTTTCAGGAGTCTGGGATGCCACTTGACCCAAGCTATCTCCTGTCACCAAACCCCAGCATTGTTCCTTCCTCGCCAGTTCTTCCGCAATCCGGAGCATCATCCGCCGATAGAGCACCACTCGAAATGGGGAAGGGGTGTTCAGGACGATCTCTCGCTGAATCTCTCCAAAGGGGATGACGTAAAGACGCGACTCGTATTGATAGGCCGTAAGGGTCTGTACGAGATCACAAACCTTTTCCTCCGACGCTCGACTGACCAAGGGACGACCGGAAAAATGGACGAACCTAGCGCGGCAGCCACGTTTGATCATGCGATAGGCAGCTACCGGCGAATCGATCCCACCGGAGATGAGACAGGCGACTTGCCCGCTGACTCCCACCGGCATCCCACCGGGGCCCTCAATTTTCTCTGTCGAGTAGTAGGCCTCTTTTGAAAGCAGCTCCACAAAGATCGTGACGGCAGGATTCTTCAGGCTGACCTTTCTCCCGGTTCCTTTGCAGACTGCCGTGCCGACTTCTCTTTCAACGTCCATTGAGGTCAGCGTCAAACGCTTGTCGGCCCTCTTGGCTGTTACGCGGAAGGTAGAAAACGGCTTCGGCTGGAGTTCTTCGACGATGGCCGCACTGAGTTTATCTAGGTTCGGGTTGGCCAAATTGAGCGGCACCGCATGGGCCAGCGAAAAGTTCGCGATGCCACAGACGCGTGCGAGTCGATCTCTGATGACATCAGCGTTGCTGTCTGGCGGAAGAAGAATGCGAATACGGCTGCGGAGATTCTCAACCCGCTTGATACCAAGGTCTTTGAGCGCCAGTTGGATGTTACGAACCAGGCGTTGCTCAAAGTAGTCGCGGTTGCGACCTTTAAGAGCGAGTTCGTGGTAATGAACGATGGCGCATTTCATGACATTCGTCGCTTGTCGTTCGTGAAACGTCAAGCGTATGAAGAAATGTTTTCCGAGTCGTATCTGTCCGCGAGCGACGCTTCACGAATGATGCTTCAGACGCCGATCCCTTCCAAGAAACGCTCGGCGTCGATGGCGGCCATGCAGCCGGAGCCGGCAGCGGTGACAGCCTGTCGATATCTTGAATCTTGTACGTCGCCGGCTGCGAAGACGCCGGGCACGCTAGTGGCGGTGCCATTCTTTGTGACAAGGTAGCCTTTTGTATCCATCTCTAGCTGACCGGCGAAGAGTGTGGTGTTGGGTCTGTGGCCAATGGCGACGAAAACACCGGAGCAGGGTATCTCGGACGTATTTCCGGTCACGGTATTCTTGAGCTTGACGCCTGTGACCACCTCAGTCCCAAGAATGTCTTCCACAACCGTGTTCCAGATGAAGGAGATCTTCTCATTTTTCATTGCCCGATCTTGCATAATCTTTGACGCACGGAGTTTGTCTCGGCGGTGGACGATGGAAACCTTCCTGGCAAACTTGGTGAGGAAATTCGCTTCCTCCATGGCGCTGTCGCCACCGCCGACCACGACCAGTTCCTTCCCCCTGAAAAAAAATCCATCACAGGTGGCGCAGGTCGAGACGCCGTGACCAGTCAGTCGGGATTCATTCTTCAGTCCGATTGGAATGGCCGATGCGCCGGTGGCAATGATGATGGTGCGAGCCTCAATCGTTTCTTCGCCATCCACCGTCATCGTGAACGGTCGAGTTGTGAGATCGATTGCTGTGACGTCGCCGGTCTTAAAGACAGTGCCGAACCGTTCCGCCTGAGCCCGCATCTCCTTCATCAATTCAGGGCCCATGACGCCCTTGGCAAAGCCAGGGTAGTTTTCTACTTCCGTTGTCGTGGTGAGCTGGCCGCCGGACTGCCAGCCTTCGATCAGCAAGGGAGACAGATTCGCGCGTGCGCTATAGAGGGCAGCCGTCAGTCCAGCCGGCCCAGATCCAATGATGACGACGTTGCACATGCGGGGACTTTACCACAGCGAGGGAAGGAGACGGTAGGAGGTTACCCTCGTTTTGCTGAAATGAGTATGTAGTGCAGTTCGCTCTGCAAGCCCAGTTGTTCAACCCAAGACCAGATGTAGTCCAGATCGAGTGGTGCGCTGGCATTGCCGACAATGCCCATGACGTCGTCGAAATCGCGAGGCCGGCCAGCCGATAGCTTGAGCAGAACCAAGTCTTCCGGGGAGCTGACTGATACCTAGGTTCCCTGAATCACGATCGACTTTCGTCTGTCCAACGCGTTCTTGTGCAGTGGCGAGGTAGCAAATATTAAATCGAGTGGAAGTCCGGAGCCAACGGGTGTGCGAGCCGTGTGACGACATTCTGCGCCATCGGATTCGCCTCATGCCAGTCGGATGCGACAGCGAATCCTTTGGCACGCAGGGGATCAAGATATGAGTGAGATGTGGCGTTGTCAGTCAGATCAGCAGATCCACGTCATGAGTTGCGCGGGGGCGGCCATAGGCACCTAAGGCCAATGCTCCAATCAAACACTAGGGGAGCGGGGGAGTGGACAGTGCATCGATGGCTGCGCTCAACACGTCCAGATAGCCGAACTCGTGATCTGCTGATGGGGGCATGGCTGCCGGCGGTCGGATCGATTGGTGCAGTTTACTGGCTCAAAGGCTCTTGTTCTATACTGAACGATTTCCTAAAGGCTTTCGTCAGGGTAAGTTGTGCGTCAGAAAGCCAGCAGACTTGCAGGATTCCCTCAGCCGGAGTGGCGGGGTAATCGCTGGGATCGATCTGCGCCGCAGTCACATGCAGTTTACGGAGCCAAATGGGCGGGTCGTCGGGATCAATCGGCATGGCACTATCATACATAGCGCAGTGGACCGGAAAAGCATACTGCACGCAGGACCTCGGCACGATAACGGTGAGCCAGATGACTCTTGGTTTGGTGATGGCGCCGGTTCGTTTTCGAAGGTGAGGATGTAGCTGGCCATTTTCTTGACAGCAAGCGCGGAGAGCCGATTTCCATAGATCTTAGGCATGACATTGTCCGGGAATGGCGGGGCAACATAGGCACTTGGGTTAAGGATTGATTCAAAAACGTATTCCCGCGGCGTTGTGGCTTTACCACGGTATGAGGGATCCTTCAGTCGAGATGCCGCAGTTGTCTTCAATCCCAGTGGCGGGCCAATCTTTCCCGTCGCACCCAGAATGCCTGGAACAGTGTGGCATGCATTGCATGCCGCGAGGCGGAAAATGTCTGAGACTGCCTCGTCTCCAGTCGCCCCTACTTGCGCAATTGGCCGGTCTTCAAGACGTGGAAGATTTCTGGTCTGAGTCAAAATGTTCCATTTGGGAGGATCAACGAACTTCTTATAGGCAGCTTCTATCTCGTCTGGTAAGGGTGGATTCTTGCCGTCATTGACATAGATCCATGTGGTGACAGCCACGACATCATCAATTGATAAGCTCATCGGGGCATTCAGCGATGACGGAGCCCTTCTGTCCGAGTCATGGATGCCTCTCATCGCATAGCCTTCCACTACGTAGCAGCTGTAGCAAATATCCGACTCTGCCAGGTATTCAAGGGTGTTTGCTGCAGTCCCCGAACCTGGAAATGCCTCGTGCTGCACCGTGTCACGCTCATTTGGTTTCCCAAGGTGGTATCGAGGGTCTTTCAGACGGTTTGCTGCGCAGTCAGTGACCCCTCGCAGATCTGGAGCTGTTTCTGCCACTGGGTTGGCGTTGAAGGAATGGCAGAGAGGGCACATGCCCCTCCCTATTGCTCCTCGCACTTTGCTCTGGCCAATCCCGCCGAAGATGATTTTCTCACCATCATCAGCGAGCTGCTGCGGTGTGTTCCCAACACAACCTGCTCTGACCGAGCATTCTCAATAAATCGTCCTCCTTCAATTTGTGGGAACCAGTGGTTTCGGAGACTAGAGAAACTCGCGAGAGCTAGAGCCATGACGCCAACTATTCTGAATAACGGACGGGGTTTCTCGAGATATGAGGCTACCATGAAGCTGATACCGCCAATGATGGCGAGGGAAAGCGGAAGAATTTGAAGACCCTGTTGAAAGAGGGAGTTGAAGTCTTGAATGTAGCGGTTTCTGAGATTAGTAAAGGAACTGATGACAAGTCGACTATACCGCGTAGGAGAAAACGGGAAAGTCAATTTCGGAACAGCGAGCTAGGCGAGCAGCTTTACTCTTGCAAATATCTGGTCGACGTCGCGAACGAGTTTTATTAGGGGGCTCGCCCCATCTAGTTCGTAATCTGCCAAGCGTTTCTTTCTTGCTAGCGGCATCTGGGCTCGTATTCTGTGAATCGCCTCACCACGAGTGAGCCCGTTACGCTTCTTGAGGCGCGCGATTTGTGTTTCGCGGTCGGCGGTGACCACGATGATTTTGTCGACGCGTTTGTCCACGCCGGCTTCGAAGAGGAGCGGCACGTCGTAGATGACGACGGCGTTGGGATCTTTTCGCGCGGCTCGTCTCGTCAGCTTGGCCTGTTGGCGTGCGACGAGGGGGTGGATGATTCGTTCTAGCTGGCGCAGCTTGACCCGATTTCCGAAGACGATGGCTCCCAGCGCATGGCGATTGAGAGTGCGGTTGGGATTGAGGACGGTCTTGCCGAACGTCTTGACGATCTCTCGCCAGGCCGGCTTGCCGGGCTCGACGACCTCCCGCGCGAGCGCGTCGGCACCGATCACGACTGCGCCACAGCGCTGGAACATCTTGGCAACCGTGCTCTTGCCAGTTGCGATGCCGCCTGTGAGGCCGACCAGAATCATGGCGGAGGAGTTTATCATGCGGGGTCCTACCCCACAAGAAACCCCGATTGACATCTCGGTTCGCGCGCTTGTATGAATTCCTGCATGCGTTATTCGGGAACTGGCATCGCACTGCTGTGGCTTCTCTTGGCCGGAGTCGGCCCAACTTGCGCCGAGCGGCCTACTGTCACAGGTCCAAAGACTATCACTGTTGCCCTCGACGGCACGGGCGACTTCACTTCGATCCAAGAGGCTGTTGATAGTGCCAAGGAAGGCGACACGGTGTTCGTGAAACCAGGGGCCTACCCACAGGACCTTACCATCCATAGTAAGAACAAGATCAAGCTTGTGGGGGCCGGCGTCGACAAAGTAACCATGCTTGGCCGCGAGGATGTCGTAGGTGTCTTGCATGTGGGCAAGTGGCCCTATGGGGCGACGAATATTGAAATCAGCGGGCTTACCATCAATGAACATGGCGGCCATGCGCTCGGTATATTCAACGGCAAAGGCATCACGCTCCATGGTCTCCACGTGAAGGGGATGCTGTTTGGCCAACAGGTCCAGGATGTTCGCGTCGAGGACTGTGTGATCGGAGGCAGCGAGACGACGGGCGTGCAGTTCGCGGACTCGCAGGCCTTGCTGATCGGCAATTTCATCCATGACAACGACCATGGTGTGAATGTGGCCGGCAGGTCCGAAGTCCGGCTGGAGCGCAACGTCATCACCAGAAGTCTATTTGAGGCCATCGTGGTCAATGATCGTGCAAAGGCAGTCCTGCTCAGCAATACCTTGGCCAAGAATGGAGCCGGCGCTGCGTTTATGGGATCGTCGCAGAGTGAGGTGTCCGGAAACGTCGTGGGTCTCAATAAGGTCGGGTTTCTCTTTGCTGGGTCTGGGCAAGCCAGAACGTCGTTCAATGCGCTCTACAATAGCGAAGGCAATTACATGCGGGTAGGATCCCCTAATGCGCAGGCCCCTGAACTTCAGTCGGCATCTGACCTGATAACTGATCCGCTCTTTGTTGATGTTGAGCGCGATGATTTCCGTCTCCGACCGGACACAACTCTTCTTCATAAAGGGCAGTTCCCATACCTTGGTGCGCTTCCTCCGCTTCCTTTTCCTTCCGCAAACGGTCAGCAAAAGTAGATTGAAAACAACGAGATAGCGGCCGACCTAACAGATGAAATGCGTATGGTATGCTTTCTGGTGACCACAGCATCTTCTCGACTCAAGAAACATGATCGATAGGCCGAGAAGAACACAACCAGGAGGTCTCACTTGGCCAGTTTCCGCAAGGATCTCGAAAAGGCTCCCGGCGAAGGTATCCCCTCACTGGAGGATATGGAATCAGGTAAGTTAGTGGGTGCTGTCCTCCCTATGTCCGAACAGGCACAAACGCAGATGCGGAATAGTATTGAAGTTATTGACTACCTCTTGAATCAAGAGCATGTGGTCTGGAGCTAGGTTTTTCGGCTAGGCTTTTATCCCCCTTTTCTGTTTCCTTCAATCACACCTCTACAACAAATTATGACCCCGACAGGGGTCCTCCGATGCGCCAAACATCTTAGTAAGGCTCACGCCTTCCGTTCGACGGATGGCTATCGTCTTCTTGAGCAGAAGGTCAGAACGTCCGAAATAGGAGAGTAGGCATGACGGAAGTCGAGGCGCTCGCATTCAAGGTGTTGGAACAAGTCTCGCTCCACGGCCCGATACAACTGGAAAAATTGGGGGTGTTGTTGCCGGCTTGCACCTGGAATCAGATGTTTGCGGCGGTCGATTGGCTCAGTCGGGAAGGGAGACTTGAGATTCAACATCCAGACCGCTGCACCTACGAGGTGCGGCTCCGGGCCTATTCTCAAGGGAACGGCGAATGTCCACTGCGGCAGTCGGGGCTGCCGAGTTAACCCCGTTCAAGAGGAATGGTTGATTTAGGAGCGGGATGGGCGCATCGTAGCAATTCTGTATCCCATCAGCGTGATGCTGTTGCGCTCCGGTCCGGATCGACTCTTCGGATAAGGGTTCGTATGGCGAGATCAACCCAGATATCTTCCCTGTCACCGCCCCGTCGACTAGCTGAACAACAGCGCCTTGAAGAAGATGCTCGCCGCAAAGAACATTGGAAGCGCTGGGGTCCCTATCTTAGCGAGCGTGCGTGGGGAACTGTCCGTGAGGACTACAGCCCGCACGGGACTGCTTGGGAAGCCTTTCCTCACGACCATGCCCGTTCACGCGCGTATCGCTGGAACGAAGACGGACTGGCAGGCATTTCCGATCGTCACCAAAGTATCTGCTTCGCCATTGCTCTCTGGAACGGACGAGACCCAATTCTGAAAGAACGGGTATTTGGGCTTACAGGCAATGAAGGGAACCATGGCGAAGACGTCAAGGAGTATTACTTCTA
>JACPZN010000268.1 GCA_016195505.1 Nitrospirota bacterium
CGTACTTGCCTATGAGGTCGGATTCGAGGTTCACCGTATCGTTGACTTGCTTGAGGCCAAGTGTCGTCACTTTGGCCGTGTGCGGAATGATCGCGATGGAGAACCCGTGATTGGTCACGTCGTTGATCGTGAGACTGATGCCGTCGACGGTGATGGAACCCTTTACAACACAGTAACGGAGAATCTCCGATGGGGTTTCGATCGTGAAGAAGATCGAGTTGCCTTCTTGATCACGGCTACGGATTGTCCCAACGCCATCGACATGGCCGGCAACCAGATGCCCGCCTATTCGCTCATTAAGTTTCATGGCCCGCTCAAGATTCACCGGTGTTCCCGCAGTCAAAAGACCTAGCGTCGTCACCGAGAGTGTCTCCGGCGACACTTCAACAGAAAAGTCACGTTCGCCCTTCGATACCACCGTGAGACAGATCCCGTTCACGCTGACACTGTCGCCGATCTTGAGATCGCCCATCACCGTCGAGGCCAGGATGGTCATCCTCGTCCCGGCGAGGGTCTTTTCCAGTAAGGTAACCGCGCCCACTTCTTCGACAATACCAGTGAACATACCAAGGCTCTCCGCTATTAGTCTTCAGCTATAATTCTTTCTTTAGAATTTGGCGGACCACGTACACGAATAGAACAAGCAGCACAACCACGCCGATCGTAGCCAGCGCGGCAATTACTACATTTTCTATCGCCATCTCTTTCATTGCGCCGCCATTATAGCACCGGCCTATCTATTCCTCATCGCCAGCCAGAATGCCCCTGCCGCCGCGACCTGCATACCGGCAATGATTGTGAAGGCACTGGCATAGCTCACGTTCGCGATCAGCAGCCCCGCCAGCAGCGGCCCGCTGGCATGGCCGATATCCCCGATTGTACCCTGCATGCCCATGCCAGCCCCAGGCGTCTTGAACTCGGAGCTGTCCGCGACGAACGCCGAGGACGACGAAGACACGATGGCTTCGCCAAATCCAAATCCAGCAGAGAGGAAGAGCAAGATCATAAACATCGACACGTGCGGTATGCAGACGAAGGTGGCCGCACAAATCAACAGGCCGACCATGATCAGCGGCTGCCGTCCGACACGATCGGACACCCGGCCCATAATCGGCTTGGAAAAAAACGATGTACCGGCTTGCACGGTGAACAACAGCCCCACTTCGCCAGGATTCAACCCCACTGATACACCGTATAGCGGCAAGAACGCCATCAAGGCGCCGTTGGCGATCATCTTGGCCGCATCGGTTGAACTTGTGATCAAGACTTTCCTGTTGCGTGCGACGATAACAAACCCCCTCCACATTTCCGCGAGCACTGGAGCTAGCCCTTTTTCGTGGATGCGCGGGGGAGGCGGCGTCAGATGCAGGCTATAGAAAATGATGATCGCCATGCAGCCGAATACGCCGGCTGTGATGAACGCCGCAGGAAATCCGGCAGCGTAAACAACATAGCCGCCGAAGAAGGGACCAAGAAGGGCACCGGACTGCGTACAGGCTGTATACGTGCCGAGCGCTGCGCCACGCCGCTCTCGATATAAATCTGCCACTGTTGCCAAGGCACTCGGAGCGAAGATAGCCGTAGCCAGGCCATGAAACATCCGCAGAATTGTCAACAGATTCAAATCCGACACAAATGGATAGATAAAGGGCGGCAGTCCGAAGGCCACGACGCCAACCCGCAACAAAATCCGACGGCCATAGATGTCCGACAAGGCACCGGACGGTAGCTTCAGAAACACGCCCGTGAGAGTCGAGACAGATACAATCAGGCCGATCCGTTCGGGCCCGGCACCCAGCGATTCTGCAAACAGCGCCAAGACCGGCATCCGCACCATGTTGTAACTGATGAAGCAAAAGATGCCGATGATGCAGAGCAACGTGAAACTGCGCGAGCTAGTCATGGGATGGGGGGGTTCAGGTGGCCAGCTTTGCCGGGATTCTGCAGGCTCCCAAGCGTCCCCTTCAAAAAAGCCACCTCATCATTGGGGAAAGCAGGTGGGTCCATCGCCTCAAACAACACACGCTCTGGATGTCGTCGCATAACCTGACCTAACCGGTTGACAGTCTCAACCCCTTTCTGCAACTTGCCAGTCACGGTCCCCCCAATAAGCGGGCGGAGCAAGGAGACCAATCCTGAGAGAATGCGATTATCCAGCCTGGTGTATGCGATCATCGTACTGTCCATCGCTCCTATACCATCCGCCTCTCTCACCGCATTCATCTTGAGAAACACGACCGCCTTACCGGTGATGTGCGGAAGCAATCGGCTGTCATGCGACCCCTCGAGGTAATAAATTCGAGACGTACCATCCTTGTAAACAAGTTGCACGATCCCCTCGGTTCCCTCGCCATCATTGCCCCAGAATCGGCCCTGGCCTCTTGCCTCCGATTTATACAGACCAAGGTCGAGGCGATTGATCAAGGCAGCGGCGAGAGGAGGACGATCCAGCAAATATTCATACATTGACTCGGACAAGGCAGCCCGAATCGGCCCCACCGCATTCGCGGTCGTGTAGTTACTGATGATGGCTTGCAGTCGGCAGGCCCAGCTGGGATCCACTCTTTCAACAGGAAACATCACCCCAGCGTGATGAGATGACATGGCGCAGTTTTCTGATTGCCCCAGACTCGCGTGCGTGATCGCGCCCAGCCCGATCACGACAACGAATGTCTTCCAAGCTCTTCCCCGCTGGAGCTGCCACCCTGCACTCATGAAGCCTCCTTCTGCACCAGAATCGTCAGATGGATGGAAAAGAGTTGGCGAGGGTCTTGCCGCAATCTCGCCTGCCGCAGCAAGGTTTCAACTGATGGCGTGACAGCCCCCTCGAACGAGACATGCCCGTTCGTCAGGACAGTAAGCGGCTTCGATACATCGATGAGTTGATCGTTCAAAAATACGCTATAGCGCTGGACACGCTCGGTCTTCACTTCAATGCGATTCGCCCCCACAATCGACGCATCGAGTTTGGCATATTCCTGACGCTTGATCCGCTCGTCGTGCTTGTCGACCAGATCTTCTGAAAACGCAGCGATAGGGTCGGTGGATTCTAGGCGCAGCCAATTGAATGGTTGAAAGTGGCTGGCATCACGCACCACCGTAAGCCTCGCCGGCAACGCTTCACGGCGCCGGCCGTTGAACCATGCCACCAGATCCGGCAACTCTTCCCTTGGAAAGTAATGGCCTCCGGCCATGGGATGTTCACGCTGATGTTCACGATACACATGTGGATAGCCGAGTACCGCCAGCTCGCGCGAGATCGATCGGCTCAGCTCCACCGGCATCACCTGATCCTTCGCGCCATGGATCATGTAGATCGGCGTGTTGCGAAGGTTTGTCAGGAACGGCATCAGCACGGTATCCAATCCACTTGCCATCGGCGCAATGCCGGCAAACAGCGACGCATAGTGCATGCCGATCAGCCAGGCTCCGATGCCCCCGTTCGACATGCCCGTGAGAAAAATCCGGTCGGGATCGACATGGTAGCGACGACGGACCTGCTGGATCGTCGCCAGCACAAGTTCCTCTGCGCGCCTCGTGAACCATGCGCCGGATGGATAGGTCGGACAGGCCAGCAGGTAGTCGTCGCCTAATCGAGCCTGCCACCGTTCGAGATACTCATCGCCGGTAAAACCGGCTCCATGCAGGCATACCACCAACCCATAGCCTTTTGATGGTTGGTACGTCAGTGGGATGGAAATGGCCAGCGGATAGGCACGACCCCGAATGGTGATTCGTTCATCAGGAAGCGTCCCGATCGGCAGGCTCTGATACGTGCGTTCGGTCCGTAGGATGCGAGAAACCGTTTCGATCGAAGCATCTGCACGGGAAAGAATGGTCTGGAACAGGCGGTCAGCTTCATCGCTGTCATCTGTGTCGAGGTACTGAAACACGAGCGGGGCGAGATTATCGACACCCGACTCCGGCGAGTCTGCGAGACTGAGAGCAATGTCTCCCAGAAAGAGTGCCGCGAGCGAAATGCACCACGCCCTATCAATCACAGATCTCCTTCCACCACGAAGTCACCGCCGACAGACCGCATTCGGACATGCCGTAGCTTCAAGGCCTGTACAAGTCGTGCGGGGCTCTTCCCGCCGATGACGCCTTTGGCATTGCGCCCGCCGAGGAGCATCGGAGCCATATACAGACGAACATGATTGACCACCTTCGCCTTCAACAGCGCCGCGTTCATTTCACTGCCACCTTCCACGAGTAGAGATATGATACCGCGCCGACCGAGTTCCTTGAGCAGAGTGGGCAATGAGACATGGCCATGAACGGCAGGAAGCGTGATCATTTCGATGCCTTTTTTCTGAAGCGCCGACCTTCGAGCCGGAGGAGCTACGCTGGTTGTGGCTACGAGCGTCCTGGCTTTGTTCTGCCGCGAGAGGATCTGCGCCTTGAGCGGAATACGTAGTCTGCTATCGACGACGACACGGAGGGGCTGCCGCAGCGCGAATTTGTTTAATCGTGGGCCGATTCTGGCTGTCAGCGATGGATTGTCGGACAGAACCGTACCTACCCCGACCAGCGCGGCGTCCACCTGTCCACGAAGTTGGTGCACCTCCTTACGAGATGGCTTGCTGGTAATCCATCGTGACTCTCCAGTGGCCGTTGCGATCTGCCCATCAAGCGTCATCCCCGCTTTGAGCATCACATAAGGACGATTCGTCTTGATCCAATGGCAGTAGGCCTTGTTGAATTCCTCTGCCTCCTGGCGAGCCACACCGATGGTGACCGATAGTCCGGCGCGTCGAAGCGCCGCAGCTCCCCTTCCCTTCACCAATGGATTGGGATCGTACATCGCAATGACGACGCGCCGGACGCCGGAGCGAACGATTTCAGGCACACAAGGCGGAGTTCGTTTCTTGAGATGGCAACAAGGCTCAAGCGTGACATACAGCGTAGCGCCACGGGCGCTGTTTCCTGCCCGCCGTAGCGCCAGAATTTCTGCATGGGGATGACCGGGGCGGAGATGAAAACCCTGCCCGACGATCTGGCCTTGATATACCACCAAGGCCCCGACCATCGGGTTAGGGCTTGTCGTTCCCCGGCCCTTTGCCGCCAGGCGAAGGGCCTGAGTCATGTAGCGAAAATCCTGCGCGCGGCTGGTCACCGCTTCTTGCGAGCGACGCGGGATCGGCTCCGGCTTGTCCGGGCCGACTTCGTCGACTTCGCTCGTAACGGAGTAGATGATTTCGCGGCTTTCTTGGCGGCGGCTTCCGCTAGGGCGGCATGAGCGGCGGCGAGCCTCGCAATCGCCACGCGATAGGGTGAACAACTGACGTAATCCAACCCCAATTGATGACAGAACTCCACGGAACTCGGATCACCCCCATGTTCTCCGCAAATACCCAACTTGATGCCAGGCCTCGTCCTGCGGCCTCCGACAATGGCTTGCTTCATCAGCGATCCGACACCTTCTCGATCGAGGACGGCGAAGGGATCCGATTCCATGATATTCACGGTCCTATAATGGTCGATGAACTTCGCCGCGTCGTCGCGAGAGAATCCGAACGTCGTTTGTGTCAGATCGTTCGTCCCGAACGAAAAGAATTCAGCCTCTTGGGCGATCTGATCGGCGGTCACGGCCGCCCGCGGCAACTCGATCATGGTCCCGATAAGGTAGGAGAGCTTCACGTTGTGGCGTTTCATCGTTTCCTGCGCCACTTCGCGGACCAGGTCTTTTTGCGACTTCATCTCCGAAACCATGCCGACGAGCGGAATCATGATTTCCGGCACAATCTTCTTGCCTTCCTTCGCCAACTCGCAGGCGGCCTCCATGATCGCACGCGCCTGCATGCGCGTGATCTCCGGCATCGTGATACCCAACCGGCAGCCGCGGAGGCCCAGCATCGGATTGAACTCGTGCAGCTCCTCGACCCGAGCCAGCAGCCGGCGCTGTTCTTCCAGTTTGGCACCGTCACGGCCCGTCAGCTCCAGCTGCGCGATCTCGACCATGAGTTCCTCCCGCTTCGGCAAAAACTCATGGAGCGGTGGATCGAGCAAACGAATCGTCACCGGATAGCCCTTCATCTCCCGATAGAGCCCGACAAAGTCCTGCTTTTGAAGCGGCAACAGCTGATCAAGGTATTTTTCGCGTTCCTCTTTCGTCCGCGCCAAGATCATCTTTTGCATGATGGGAATACGATCCTCGGCAAAGAACATATGTTCTGTGCGGCACAGACCGATCCCTTCCGCCCCGAATCCTCGCGCGATATCCGCCTGGTCCGGCACGTCCGCGTTGGCTCGCACGCGAAGCCTGCGGAAACTATCGGCCCAGGACAAAATCGTGGCGAACCGTTGATACTTATCGGACTTCTTGGGATCGAGCTTGCCTTGAATCACCTGAATGATTTCGGATTCGACAACGGGAATATCGCCCTCATACACATTGCCGGTCGATCCATTGATCGACAGATAATCGCCCTCCTTGAACGTCTTGGCGCCAATTTTCACCGTCTGACTGTCGAGCACTTCGACGGATTCACATCCCGCCACACAGACTTTGCCCATCTGCCGAGCCACCACGGCAGCGTGCGAAGTCATCCCGCCGCGAGCGGTTAAGAATCCTGCCGCCGCGTTCATGCCATGAATATCGTCGGGACTTGTTTCCTGCCTGACGAGCACCACGCGGTTGCCTGCCGCCTTCATATCTACGGCTCGATCGGGCGTCAGTGCAATTTTCCCTGCCGCCGCCCCCGGTCCAGCCGGCAACCCTTTGCCGAGTGGATTCGATTTTGACTCTTCCTTCGCGTCGAAAATTGGATAGAGATACTGCGCGAGGTGATCCGGCCCGATTCGCTGCACCGCCTCCTGCCTCGAGATCAC
>JACPZN010000269.1 GCA_016195505.1 Nitrospirota bacterium
CCTGCACTGGCGCCGGCGCTTCCGGTCCGGAAGAAGAAAATGGGTTGCTGGTGGCGCAGCCGGCCAGCCCTAGCGCGAGCAGCGCGAAAACAAGGGCTGTCGGTAGGCTGGATCGCTCGGTAAAGCTCATCGGGGCTCCTGCGGCGAAGCGGTGGCGACTTTGCTGGGCAACGCCTGGTGGTGCAAGCACGGCCTGTTGCGACCAATCATCGCCGATCAGTCGCCACAACAAGGTTAACGTCGGCATAAACCAGGTGTCCTGGCAGGACAGCAGCAGCTTGACACCTCGAGCGCTAAGCCATATGTCCCGGGCGGCCGCTTAGCACTCTCCAGCGACGAGTGCTAAAGGCTTGCATTATCGACAGTTTCCGTCACCCACCCCGCAATTTCCTGTTTGCGCATGATCTTGTCCGAAAACCGGTACCCACTTTTCGGGATCATGCGCTAGCGCCGACGAGGAAGAGAAGACATGGCCAAGACCAAGTTTCGTCCCCTGCACGACCGCGTGGTCGTCAAGCGTATCGATGCCGAAAACAAGACCAAGGGCGGCATCATCATCCCCGACACCGCCAAGGAAAAGCCGTCGGAAGGCGAAGTGATCGCCGTCGGACCTGGCGGGCGCGACGAGAGCGGCAAGCTCATCCCGATCGACATCAAGGCTGGCGACCGCGTGCTGTTCGGCAAATGGTCGGGCACCGAGGTGAAGCTCGATGGCGAGGATCTCCTGATCATGAAGGAGTCCGACATCATGGGCGTGATCGCCTGAATCATTTGACCGTCATCCTGAGGCGCGAGCGGCGAAGCCGCGAGCCTCGAAGGATGACGGGCACAGGCTATCACCCTTCGAGGCTCGCCTACAGGCGAGCACCTCAGGGTGACGGTGTAACAAACACAACGGAGTAAAATTCAATGGCTGCCAAGGACGTGAAATTTTCCACCGACGCGCGCGACCGCATGTTGCGCGGCGTCGACATCCTCGCCAACGCGGTGAAGGTCACGCTCGGCCCGAAAGGCCGCAACGTCGTGCTCGACAAGTCGTTCGGCGCTCCGCGCATTACCAAGGACGGGGTGACGGTGGCGAAGGAAATCGAGCTCGAGGACAAGTTCGAGAACATGGGCGCGCAGATGGTGCGCGAAGTCGCCCAGAAGACCAACGACACGGCCGGCGACGGCACCACCACCGCCACCGTGCTGGCACAGGCGATCGTGCGCGAAGGCGCCAAGTCGGTCGCCGCCGGCATGAACCCGATGGACCTCAAGCGCGGCATCGACATCGCGGTCGCCGCCGTGGTCAAGGACATCGTGAAGCGCGCCAAGAAAGTCAGCTCCTCGGCGGAAGTGGCGCAGGTCGGCACCGTTTCGGCCAACGGCGACAGCACCATCGGCGGCATGATCGCCAAGGCGATGCAGAAGGTCGGCAACGAAGGCGTCATCACGGTCGAGGAAGCCAAGGCGATGGAGACCGAGGTCGACATCGTCGAAGGCATGCAGTTCGACCGCGGCTACATCTCGCCGTACTTCGTCACCAACGCCGACAAGATGCGCGTCGAGTTCGACGACGCCTACATCCTCATCAACGAGAAGAAGCTCTCCTCGCTGAACGAACTGCTCCAGCTCTTGGAAGCCGTCGTGCAGACCGGCAAGCCGCTTGTGATCGTCGCTGAAGATGTCGAAGGCGAAGCTCTTGCGACGCTGGTTGTGAACCGTCTCCGCGGCGGCCTCAAGGTTGCCGCCGTCAAGGCTCCGGGATTCGGCGATCGCCGCAAGGCCATGCTGCAGGACATCGCGGTCCTGACCGGCGGCCAGGCGATCTCGGAAGATCTCGGTATCAAGCTCGAGAACATCAAGCTCACCGACCTCGGCCGCGCCAAGCGCGTCACGATCGACAAGGACAATACCACGATCGTGGAAGGCTACGGCGATCCGAAGAAAATCGAGGGCCGGGTGAAGCAAATCAAGGTGCAGGTCGAGGAAACGACCTCGGACTACGACCGCGAGAAACTCCAAGAGCGGCTGGCGAAGATCGTGGGTGGTGTAGCCGTCATCAATGTCGGCGCCGCGACCGAGACCGAAATGAAGGAAAAGAAAGCCCGTGTCGAGGACGCGCTCCATGCGACCAAAGCCGCCGTCGAAGAGGGCGTGGTCCCAGGCGGTGGAACGGCTTACCTCCGCTGCATCGGAGCACTGGATTCTCTCAAACTAGTCCCTGAGCAGCAGGTGGGCGTTAATATCGTCCGCCGCGCGCTCGAGGAGCCGATTCGTCAAATCGCGGCCAATGCCGGGATGGAAGGGTCGGTCATCGTCGAAAAAGTACGGGCGGACAAGAACCCCTCGGCTGGGTTCAACGCGGCCACTGAGGAATACGTGGACATGATCAAGGCCGGCATCATCGACCCGACCAAGGTGTCGCGCTGCGCCCTGCAGAATGCAGCCAGCGTCGCGGGCTTGATGCTCACCACCGAAGTCATGATCACCGAAATCCCAGAAGAGAAGAAGGAAGCGGCCGGCGGCCCAGGTGGACACAGCCACGGCATGGAAGGGATGTACTAAGAACTCAAGAGCTAATAGCCTATAGCTGATAGCTCGGAGTAATAGCTGAAGGGCTCAGCGGATCATCCGCTGGGCCCTTTGTGTGTCTTGACGCCTCATTGCGTTAGAATTCGAGCCACCTAGAACAAGAGGGAGACGCCTTCCTTGATCGTCGAAGTCGAGTCGAACGAGAATTGTGAAACCAGCTTTTTCGCCCGGTTCAAAGAAGCCGGTCCTGCTCGACCGGTCAGTCAGGTTCGGCTCTATGACAAAAACCCGGCCGGTGAGTGGTATTGGGTGACTGGCTGGAGCGACAACGACGCGACGCCCGCCTGCCCTGCCTATGCCCAGCTGGTTGAAGACTCAGGAGCAGGATTCACACATCTCGTCTACGGGGGACTCTACGGCCTACGGTTCAGACCGCTGACTCCCGACGAACCCTGGAGCCTTACAAACCCGAACCAATGGGGAGAAGCCTACCTCTCCCTCGCCAGCGATCGCGATCTGCGCTATGCCGAGTAGCGCTTCTCCCCGATCGCTCGAAGTGTCGCCTTCAAGATCGGAGAGGTCTTCGGGTCTACAAAGAGTGACGTGAAGGTTCGATGGACCACGTCTGTATGATGCTGATGGTCAGCGTGAAATAGCTCGGTCGCCTTCTTGCGGTCTGCCCAGTCATACCCCGCACGGATTGCACAACGCTCCAGTTCTTCTCCGCTTTCTGGGAGCGCGTGCGTTTGGAGATCATGGACCATCTGCAGCTTGTGCTCGACGTCCCGCAGAAATAGATAGGCTGCGGTTAGACCATCCTTCTCTATAACCGAGATCAACCTCAGTCGAGCGAATCGTTCCAGCGCGCCGAGCGTGCTCCGGTCAAGGAGCGCTGGGACCCGCTTCCCGGCCAGCACTTGTACGGTTTGCACGAGAAACTCTATTTCCCTGATGCCTCCTGTGCCGAGCTTCACATTGCGCCGCTCGTGGCCGCGGTCTGCCATTTTCGTGTCGATCATCTCCTTGACGGCACGCACATCTTGCACCACCGCCAACGCCCCAGCGAGCTCTGCCTTCCTCTCAGCCTTTCCGAAAACAAAGGGCCTCACCATCTTCAAAAATGCCTTCCCGACATCCGTCGAACCGGCCACCGGCCATGCTTTGAGCAGGGTCAAGCGCTCCCAGACCTGCCCGCGAGTGAAATAATACTTCTTATAGTCATCGAGCGAACGGGCCAACTGCCCCACAGACCCCTCGGCTCGCAGACGCAGATCGACACGAAAGATGTACCCTTCCTTGGTCGGCTCGACCAACGCCTTCGTTAGTTCACGAGAAAGGATTTCGAAATATTCTTCATTGGAAATGCCAACGGCTGCGGGCTTGCCCGCCTGTTTGCCCGGCGGCAGCCTGGTCTCACCTTCGTGCGACTCATACACATAGATCAAATCCACGTCGGAGCTGTAGTTCAATTCATGCCCTCCAAGCTTGGCATCGACAATCTCGTAGGCCGCATGGATGAGGAGGCCGGCCAAATCCGACAAGGATGCTGTCGTCTCCGGCACTGCTGCAAGCCGCAACAGGTCCCGCACGCCGATGCGCAACATCTCCTGCCGGCGGAACCGGCGCAACGCTTCCAGCTTTAGTTCTTTGCTCGTGAGATGTCCGATCTTCCTGTGAAGCGCTTCCTCGATCACTGTCCGCGTCGGTGCCTTGGAGAGGACTCCTTCCTCCGCCAGCCAATAGACCGACGTCGGATCGCGGATGACGGTAAAGGCCAGGGCGTCGCTGTTCCCGAAGATGGTGGACAATAGATCCAGCATGCGAGGCGAGCTGCGCAGATAGTTGAGAAAGGACGAGCGGGTCACGCCGCCAAGCAAGCGCTCCCAATGATTAAGCGCCTGATCGGGGTCGGCCGTCTGGGAGACGGATTCCAGGAGAATCGGAAGAATGTCGGCGAGCTGGCGGCGTTGGTGGGGATCGCCTGCCATCGCCTGAAGATTGCGGTCGGCCTGTTCCATGTCGCGCAGACTGTAGGCCAATAAGATCGCCCGCACCTGATCGGGGTTTCGCTCGGTAGCCAGTAACACAGGCCTAGGGTCAGGCTTCGAAGCAATCGTCTTGGCCCGCGGCTGGTCCGGTTGCGAAGGAGACGGCATTGATCGACGAGTCATGGCGCGGCATTATACTGGCGTGCTCCTCTACGCACAATGAAGGCATTCGGGTATACTGGCGGCCATTGAGCTATCAGCTCTCAGCGTTCAGCAATCAGCTTCTGAATTGAATAGCGTCCTGGCTGAAAGCTGACGGCTGACAGCTAAGTGCGAGAGGTTTTCCCTCACCATGACCACCGAAGAGCAGCTGAAGACACTCCAGCCCCTCTGCCAGGACGTTGCCTCCGATGTCTTCCACGACTTTCTCAGCCGCATGGATCCGGAGTACTTCCGCCGCTTCGACTCCGCCACGATTGCCCGACACATCCGCCTGGCAGCGCAACTCACTCCGGAGCACCCCTGCGAAATCGCCATCACAGAACAGCGGGATCAGCGATTCGATGTGACCCTTGTCGCCTATGATTACTTCTCCGAGTTCGCCACAATCTGCGGCCTGCTCTCCGCTTTTGGGCTCAATATTGAGGAAGGCCAGATCTATACCTTTGTTGAAGGCGGTTCATTCCCTTCCAGGCGAGCTGCGGCCTCCAGCCGCTTCCACTCGAGGCAGAAAATCAAGCCTGGCTTGACCAGAAAAAAAATCGTCGATGTCTTTCGTATCCAGCCAGTGCCGGGAGCTTCATTGGGATCGGACGAACAACGCCGGCTAGCAGAAGCGCTCAACTCCGTGATGAGGCTCCTGGACGCAGGAAAGTTCGAAGAAGCCCGCCATGCAGTGAATCGGCAGCTGGTCGAACAGCTCGGCAAGCGCCGCGGGTCTTTCAGTGCTCTGCTCCATCCGGTACAGATCACGTTCGACAACAGCCAGTCGCCGACGGACACGATCATGGACATCCGGTCGGATGATACACCGGCCTTTCTATACGCGTTCGCCAACGCATTGGCCATGCGCAATGTGTACATCTCCAAGGCGCAATTCGACATCGAGGACGGGAAACTTCACGATCGCTTCTATGTCCGCAATCGCCACGGCCAGAAGCTCATCGACCCAACCGACCAGCAGCAGTTGCGGCTGACTGCCGTCCTCATCAAGCAGTTCACACACGCCCTCACTTGGGCCCCAGACCCGACCAAGGCCATCAAAGCGTTCGATCAGTTTCTTGACTTGACCGTGCAGGAAACAAAAGGCAAAGCTCAACAACAGGCGCTTGCCTTCATCAGCGATAAGAAAATGTTCCCCCTCCTTGCCCGGTTGCTCGGCACCAGTGATTTCCTCTGGGAAGACTTTTTGCGCAGGCAACATAGTAATCTCCTGCCCCTCCTTCAAGACTATCGTGATGCTCCGCTGAGCAAGCCGCGGACGTCGCTCCGCAGGGAACTCGATCGCCTCGTGAACCGGGCCAAAACTGATGAAGGACGAAAAGCAGCCTTGAACAGTTTTAAGGACCGTGAACTGTTTCGCATTGACATGAAGCATATCGTCGAGCCGGGTGCTGCCCTGGCCGACTTCTCGGTTGCGCTGACGCAACTGGCCGAAGTGATCGTGGACCGGAGCCTGAAAGACTGCCAGGACAAGCTGGACAAGCTCTATGGGTCTCCCCGTCTCGCGAACAAGAAGCCCTGCCTCTTCACCATCCTGGGGTTGGGAAAATTCGGCGGCCGGGAGCTGGGCTATGCGTCCGATATCGAGGTGATGTTCGTGTATGGCGGCGCCGGACGCACCGGAGGCAAACAGGCTATCGAGAATAGTGAGTACTTCGAGCGACTCGCTCACGAGCTGCTCCAGTGGATTGAGGCGAAGCAGGAAGGCATCTTCCACCTCGACGTGCGCCTCCGCCCCCACGGCGGCAAAGGTTCGCTGACGAATCCACTCGACGAAATCACCAGCTACTACAGTGCTAAAGGGCTCGCCGCCCCGTTCGAGCGGCAGTCTTTAATCAAACTGCGGCACGTGGCAGGTGACGCCGCTCTTGGCAAACAGGTCGAAGCCCATCGCGACAGTTACGTCTACAGCGGCGCAGCATGGGATCTCCCCACCGCCCTCGACTTGCGGCGGCAGCAGCTCAAGCAGTTTGTGGAGCGTGGTACGGTAAACTTGAAGCATAGTCCGGGTGGGATCGTCGATATCGAATACGCGATCCAGTACCTGCAACTCATGCACGGCCATCGGCTCCCCGTGCTGCGCGCGCCCAACACCATGCAAGCATTGGCCGGACTGGTCGAGAGCGGGCTTGTGACAAGACAGGACGGGGAGAATCTGCGCAAGGCCTATTTCTTCATCCGCATGCTCATCGACGGACTCCGGATGGTCCGAGGCAATGCCAAGGATCGCGTGCTCCCCCCGACCGACTCAGACGAATTCATTTTCCTCGCCCGCCGCGTCGGCTACACCACTGATGACTGGCAAGCCGGCGCCAGGCACCTCCAGACTGATATTGAGCAGCACATGAAACTCACCAAAGAGTTCTTCGAACGTACGTTCGGAGCGTTGTGAAGGAGGGAGCGTGGCCTCTTGTTCTCCTGTGCTCGCACGATCTCGAATCAACTCAGTGAGTGAACGTCCTTCAACGTGCGATGCCCGGATTGACTGGGCCAAATCTGAAAAGTAAAATGTTCTGATTTCCTAAACCGGAGAACAGCTCGTCATCAGACACGCGAGTATCCGGCAGGGGATTGTAAACAGTACTGTTCACTCAGTTGGTTCAAACTAAGGAGGTTGCAATGCAGGTGATCGGACGTATCGGGTTCATGGGCTTAGGGATCGTGTTAGCGGGCTGCCTCAGCGGAGCACCAGCCTTCGCGGGAGATAAACCAGCGGCTAAGCCGGTCGAGGACGGATCGAAACTGATGATTACGTCTCCCAAGGATGGGGACAAGGTCAGCGATACCTTTGAGATCAAGTACAACTTGACCAAGGGCTCCAAGGCAACGCATATCCATGCGTACGTGGACGATGTATATCAGAAGGGGTTTGAGGGAACGGTGAAGGGCCTGAGCAAGGGAACGCACAAGGTCACCGTGACGGGCGCGACAAAGGACCATGATCCTGTCATAGCCAGCCATAGCATCACTGTCGACGTAGAGTAGAGGAGAGCTCAACCAGTCATTTTCAAGGCCACCGGGGCCTCTATAGAGGTCCTGGTGCGCCGGGTTTCACACGCCGTTCCCCAGCTTTGCAACTAGCCACCTCATTCAAACCAGTAGATCGCAGCGTTTGCTAAGCGGTGAGAAGCTTACCAGCGCACAACTTTCAACGTATGATTGCAAGACCTGACACTCATTTTTGACACTCATTTTCCTATTCGCACGCGGTTTTTTGTTTCCTTGTTAGTTGCTGAGGCATAGCGTTGAGTGATAAAGAGCCCCTCGCGGGCACAGAAGCGGACACGCAGAGGGAGGGTCACATAGTCTCTCGACAACGATACGTCCTCGACTCGAGCGTGCTCGTCTCGATCGTCAATTCTGAGGAAGCTGAGCACTGGAGCTGCTATTCTTTCTTCCGGAATCACGACGATGATGACAAAGCATGCTGGGTTGTCCCCGGTCTCATCTTCTTTGAGTTTCAGGCTACGCAATCAAAACTGAATCGCAAGCGCCGATCCAAGCGCCAGGTGTTTCGATATACACCACTGCATTACAAAAACACAGAACTGTATCACGTAACCAAGAAGTTTTTAGCAGAAGTCAATGATCTCGATCTTTACAACAAGTTTAGTTTGCTCCACGGTCAAGATTTGCTCTATGCATGCATTGCGTGCATTGAAGGAATTCCTCTCGTAACTCATGACAAGGATTTTGATCCCTATAGCAAGGACCTTACCCTCATCAAGCCACGTGATGTTTATGGAACTGGAGATAAACCGTTGCGAACGGGGACCGTTAAGGTGGAAAAGGATGGCAAGATTTATGCGGCAGCATATGAGGTCTTCAGAGGCGTTGTTCGGCTTGAGACCGGCCAGGCTACGCACACCGATGGGCCCAATGCCGAAATAACGGCGCGACAAATGCTCAGGGAGATTATTACTTCAGGACTCGCAGATCGAAAGGGGTTAGCACGCTCGAAGAGAGAGAAATGAGAATGATGGGAAAGCAGGGGCCACTCAAGGTTTCGCGGCTATACTAAAGAATGTGTATATTCTTCGTTTCGCAGCGTGCGGCTCTCGACCTGAGAGGGCATGCTCCGTTACGCGGCCTGCGTTCTGCACAGCTGCGCGATCTGCCGCTGCACGCCGGGACGGACATTGGTGAAGGCCAGTCCAAATTCACGTGGACTGATCCAGCGCACCGTTGCCCCGTCGATGATGAACGGATTGGCTGCATCCTGCGGAAAGATGCAACACTCCAGGTCCGCCCCGACGTGGACGGGCACGGGACTGGTGACGCGACAGCCCCACGGAGACAGATCGCGCAACATACCCTCGCCGGTAACCGTTCGAGCCTTCGACGAAAAGCAGCTCCGCAGACGGACTGGCACCAGGACATGCCGACGGCTCTCTGTCGTGCGATCCCGCAAGGCCGGCTGCGTGCGTCGCTTCGGCGTGAGGGCCTGATGGGCACGCTGGCGGACCGCGCTTGAGGAATCCGGACCGTTTCTCTGGAACAACCGATGGGTCTTCAAATCTTCTGCGCGGCGGACCAACCATTCCCCCGTCTGTTCGAAGAACGACACCACATGCGGCTTCAATTGTCGGCCACATGTGAGCACCCCTTCCATCCAGCCGAGCCATTGACCTTGAGACCGTGGAACCGGCCCGCGTCCACCTGAACTCAAATGTTTAATGCGTTGTGCGACGTCCTGGAACCCAGGGGCTTCTTTTCGAATCCAGCCATACACCTCGAGGCTTTCTGCATACCGGCCTAATGATTCCAAGGTCTGGCCCATTTGATAGAGAATGTGCCGTCGTTCTTCGGATGAAAATATGGGCGAGGCCAAGGCTTGTCGGAATGCCATGACAGCTTCTTCATGGCGGCCAGCGGACCGTAAGCACAGCGCCATCTGCACATGGGCTTTCCCGGCACATTGGGGATCAAGGGCGGCCTGTTGGAAATCCTCGATCGCCGGATAGAACATTTCCACCCGCTTGAGCACAAGTCCATGCTCGTAGTGCTCGGATGCAGACATCTGTTGATGCATATTCGATCCTCCGTATCTTTCGGGTGACACGCTCCCACACGCAGCCGGATGCTTTCCTTGAGCAAAAATGAGGCCTTGCCGCAGGTCCAAACTGGGATATGATTTCAATCACTTATCTCTCAAACCATGGAGGGGGAGAAGGGAGATCCCAACAGAGTGACCCGAATGGTACGCGCCGGCCCTAGACCGATTCATGAGGCGGAATTGGGCCTGCGATCTGGATGGAGAAAAACGGTGCAGGAACCGTTTCACGGCCCGCGGCATGCACGGGATTGACTCCCTTCGTCTCTGCGGTTCTCCCCTTAGTACGATTTCCTCTTCTGAATAGCCTGTCTCTCGTTTCCGCCATATAATCCAGCTTGAACGAATCGCGTCGTATCCCAACTGTAAGAGGCCGACATCAAACTCCCGCGCAAGCAAGCTGTCGTAGTCCGCGAAGCCATCGAGCGATGGAAACAGGCCGGCGTGATTCCCGACGCACAAGCTGCAACGTTGGCTGCCACGATCGAGGTGCAATATTTCGATTGGCGGAAGTTGGCAAAGTATTCATTTTGGATCGTGCTTTTTTCGATCGTCTCTTCGGTGAGCGCGGCGCTGTCGGATCGCATGCTCCGGGACCTGCTGAACGTGCTCTTCGCAGCCCCAGCTCTACTCAAGTGCGCGGCCCTCTCGCTCGTTGCGGCCGGACCCTACCGATGAGGCCTCACCAGACGGCAACAGGCCGCGTCTCTGGGCGGATGGATGGGGACGGAAACGGGTTATAGGTCGGGCTGGGGCGCCTATTATCTCGGCATGAATTATCCGCTACGCTTCGCGCTCTTCGGCGCCCTGCTTACCGGCTGCGCCCTGGCACTTGAGGACCATCCACTCGCGTGCCGATTCTACCGCAGCACGCTGGCGATGGGGCTGCTGTACCTCTTTATCGCTCTGTGGATCATGTCGATTTTTGGCAATTACGGCGATATGCGCACATGGGAGCGAGTGAAACAGATCGAATTGCTTCACTGGTCGATTATCTTCGGCACAGTCGCTGGCTGGGCCATCTACTATGGATTGCGGCACGACAACGATATTACAAAGGGCTTCGGCGTGACGTTTCTCGGCATCAACTTGTATACGCGATTCTTCGAACTGTTCTGGAACAACCTGCACAAGGCCATCTTCTTCGCTCTCCTGGGGCTGAGCTTCTGGTATATCGGCAGCAAAGCGGAAACGATCTGGAACCTTGGCAAACGGGAAGAGAGCTCACTCCCAAGAACCTGAGTGGGAGGTCGAGACAAGGAGGTCGGGAGTCTTTTCTGGTTGCTCGGCGCGATGGAATCTGCAGCACCCCCGTTTCCCGGCACGCGGCGGCCGTTCTGAAATACGAGCATTTCCAAACCTCGACCTGTTAACACATTCCTCCCTGAGAGGTAGCCTTTCCCGAATTCAAACCCAAGACTGATAATGGCATTGAGCATACTTCATATATCGGATCTTCACATCGCAGGCGATTTATCAAAGCCATGGTTCTCCCTTCCTAAGCCACACAGTCCCGCGCTCTTGCAGGCCGTGACCGGTTATTTTGCCTCGAACCCATCAGACTATGTGTTCATTACTGGAGATATTTCCACGGACGGGGAACTGCACTCCTTGCAAAGTGCGAAGACATTCATCACGGGACACAACGCAGGGGGTGCTATTGGTCTGAATCTTGGCGCAGGCAAGTACTTTGTGACTCCGGGCAATCACGATCGGTATTCGTCAAGATTTTTTCCGCTGGCGACCCAATGCGCGAAATTCTATCAAGTGTTTGGACACTTATATCAAAATCAAGGGCGTCCCCGGAGTACAGGATGGATGCAGGATTCTCATGGTTTACGCATCAGAGTCCTCACCATTGACTCGATGGGTGACGCCGGCTGGACAATGGCCAAAGGCAGAGTGCACGAGGACGATATAGACTGGCTTCGCGAGGTCTATGAAGAGGATCTACGGAATGGTGAATTAGGGGACCTGCGAATATTGTTACTGCATCACCATGTAGCGCTCCCCGATAACAAGGAGTATAGGCGCCTCACACAGCTTAAAAATCGAGAAGACGTCCTTGAAGGTATGCTTCGAGGTGACATCGATGCGGTCTTCTTCGGTCATGAACATTACAAATATGCCGGTCTGACAAGTTACGAGTCCAAAATTTCGGATAAGCGACGACGAAGAGCCATGGCCAAAAACGGCTACCGCCTTGGGAAGCCATTGGTCGTTGGAATGTGCGGGACGACGACACAAGATTCTGGCATAGGGGAAAATGGTCAAAACCTGGCGTGGCTGTTCAACATTCAGAAGAAAGGGGGTGGCCAGTTTGAGTTCCAGTTTAACCTGCTAGAGGTAAGCACCAGTCCGCATGCAAGCGTGCAGGTCATCGCAGGAGGCCCTCCGCCAATAATATTCACTCGCCAGTCTTGCCGATAGCTTTTCTCGCCTTTACAAGTGTGGAAAACAAAATGATCGGAAGTCTTTTCTACTTAGCCGACGTGAGGAAGTGCCGACCGTTCCCACTTCTCGGGGCGCGGCGGGTGTCTGGTTGATTGGAGGTCCTTGCTAGCAGTAGATTTAGGCGTCGAACGTGGTACGCCCAACGCCGCTCTGCTGAACAATCGACAGGACAATCTGTGGTCAGGCACAAATGCTTAGTATCCTAATCCAGATGGGTCTCTAGGAACTAGTGGGAAACCTGACTGACCGAAGGCTTC
>JACPZN010000270.1 GCA_016195505.1 Nitrospirota bacterium
CGATGCCAAAGCTCGCGGTGATGTTTTTCTCGCGCAGGAGCGGATCGGCCGAGACCCAGCCGCGTAGCTTGGTGGCGAGCTGCCGCGCGTGCTCCATGCTCGTTTCGGGCATCAGGACGACGAACTCGTCTCCGCCATAGCGGGCGACCAGATCGCCCGGACGATTAACCGCGCTGGAGATGGCCGCAGACACCTGTTTCAAGCATTCATCTCCCGCCGTGTGACCCTTGGTGTCATTGTAGTTTTTGAACCGGTCGATATCGAACATGATGAGGGAAAGCGGGGTCGAGTCGCGCAGGGCCCGCCGCCATTCCTGATCGAGGAAGTCATCGAACTGGCGCCGATTGGTAATGCCGGTCAACCCGTCCAGGCAGGAGAGTCGAAGCAGCATCTGGTTCGCTTCCTGCAGTTGGCGCATGACTTCGAGCAGTTCTTGTTCACGTGCGCGTCGGCGGTCGATCTCATGGACGAGTCGCAGAACCGAGCGCACCCTAGTCAACAGTTCGATCTTGTTGACCGGCTTGGCGACATAGTCCATGGCGCCGGCGGCAAAAGCCAGTTGAAGATCGACCGGATCGGTCTTGACCGTGACCATAATGATCGGGGTGTCGCGGAAGCGATCGATGGCCTTAATCTGTCGGCAGGCTTCGATGCCGCTCATTTGCGGCATCAGAATGTCCATGAGGATCAGGTCGACGCGTGCGGCGCCTTGTTTGCCTCCGTCGAGACCGAGACATTTAAAGGCGGCTGCAGCGGAGTCTGCCACGAGAATATCCTCATAGCCCGCGGCAGACAAGATCGACTGCAACAACAGGCGATCATCAACAGAATCGTCGACGATGAGAATGCTCATACGATCAAGCGGCCCTCTGGAGTGGGAACTGGCGGAATCGTAACAGCTAGTCCTGGTAAACGCCAGGATAAAGCTTTTTGATACAGGGCAGGCAGAGACCGTGACTGAATTCGGCCTCAGAATGTTCACCCAGGTACTCTTCCAGTTGTTGCCAGAACCCGCCGTCATTGCGAATCTTTTTGCACGAGGCACAGATGGGAATCAGGCCACGGAGCACTTTGACTTCTTTCAGCGCACGCTGGAGTTCGTCGTTGCTGCGGCGCAGGTCAGCTTCCCGTTCTTTGCGGCAGTCCATCTCGCTCTTCAGGGTCAACGCCGAGGCCACGCGAGCGAGCAGCTCGACGCCGTTTACGGGTTTGTTGATGTAATCCATGGCGCCGGCTGAGAAGGCCTCTTTCAGGTTGGTGAGGTCGTTCTTGGCCGTTACCATGATGACCGGAATGTCCCGAAGATGTTCCTTCTGCTTGATCCGTCTGCAGGCGGCTACGCCGTCGATTTCCGGCATGAGGACATCCATGAGAATCAGGTCGACTTTTGTCGAAGCCCGCTCGTCATCAAGATTCAAGGCCGCAAAGGCGGCGTGCGCCGAATCGACCGCCACAATATCGGCATGGCCGGCTTTTGTCAGGATAGATCGGAGCAACAGGTGCTGGTCGGGAGAGTCGTCGACAATTAGGATCGCCATACGTTTTCCTTCACGGTCGGGTAGGAGAGCATCTGGAGTAACCGGGGCACCGGACTCCACTTTCAGTATAGCAAATGACGGTAGGACGATTACTTCAGTTTGGCTTTGACCAGGTCGCTCACTTGTTTGCCGTCGACGGCCTGACCGGCGAGGCGGGCCATGACGGCCTTCATGGCCGCTCCCATGTCCTTGAGAGAGTCGGCGCCTGACTCGGCGATGACCGAAGCGACGAGATGTTCAAGCTCTTGCGGCGATAAAGCTTTGGGAAGGTAGGCCTCGATGATGGTGATTTCTTTTCGTTCCTTCTCCGCCAGTTCCGTTCGTTGCGCTTTTTCATACTGCTCGACAGACTCTCGGCGCTGTTTGATGAGGGTGGTCATCACTCGGCTCATCTCCACGTCGTCCAGGTCTTTTTTGAGTTCGACTTCTTTGTTCAATACCGCGGCTTTGATCATCCGGATGACATCCATCCGAAGCTGATCTCGCGATTTCATGGCGAGCTTAAGGTCTTCGGTTAAGCGATCGTGTAACGACATAGTGGCCTCGTGTGGTAGGAGTAGACCAATGGCGCGGAGCATACGCCGCTGGTTTCGGTGAGTCAATGAAATGGGCGCAATGGCATTCACAGGTGGTGGGGAGTATGATAATCGTGAACAGAAACGTAGGCGCGTACACCCTTCATCTCTCGATGGAGTTGCCGATGCCTCCTATGTGGGTGAGCCTCATCGCCGCATTAGTAATGATTGTAGCAGGGTGTCAGCCGGAAACGCAGGTTGCCTCGTTGACAGGTTCTTCGGTGATGCCCCCTCTCCTGATTCGGCGGGACGTTCAACGGATCGCCGTGCTGCATCCCAAGTCGGCGAGCCCCGACATGGCCGATGCGTACAATCGCCTGGAAGGAGCGACCTTCCAGTTAAAGACGCATCGACCGGCTCTGAAAATTGTCGATCGGTTTCATCTGCCGATTGCCTTGGAAGAACATCGTTTGCGGCTGACCGGAGCGGTCGCCGACGACAGCGCGGTCAGAATCGGGCGAGTGCTGGGTGTCGACTCGGTCCTCATTTATCGGATCGACGGGCCGTCGAATCGAGATCGGATGTGGGCGCGGTCATCCCGAGATTTGCCACCGGTGACGGTGACGAGCAAAGTAATTCGAGTGGAAAGCGCCGAGGTGCTGTATCATCGCGTCGTGGTGGCTCGAATCGAGGATGTGCCTTCGTGGGGGTGGTCGTTAACGGACAACGTGGATTATCAACGATTGAGCCGAGACGCGATCGAGCGGGGGATCATGCAGACGGTCTCGGAATTGGGGCGTGCACTGGAGTAACGCCAGGCCGAACCGGTATCTATTTTCTTAGCCGAGGAGGGTTGCGAAATGGCAGGGGGAATCATGCAGCGAAGCGGAAGAGATGGCGGTATGGTGGCCAGCTTGGTGGGAGTGTTGCTGCTGAGTCTTGGCGGCTGCGCCAGCGAGCCGCCCAAGCCTGCGCCGGCGGTGACACCGGACCAGGTCCGGAGTCATGCGGATAAGGCCTTCGAGAAGTTGAAACAAGAAGAACAGAATCGCGCCGTCGACCCTGCGATGACTCCCTAGGGGGCTGGTGATAAACCACGTCTACCTCCCAAGGAGAACAGGAAGACGAGAGGTCACGGACGACATCCGAAGAGCACGCAGGGTGTTCAAAAAGGTCGTCCAGCAAGGCCGCAGCGAGTGAAGGGGCGAAGCGTACTCTGAGCCGTACGTTGAGCCTCTGAGCGACGCGAGAACGCAGCTGGCGGCCTTTATCAACACCCTGCTAGCGACTGATGCCTGTAGGGCGTCGGAGAGAGAGTCGCCGCAGTGGCTTCAGCAGTGGAAGTTCCCATAGCAGTCGATGGTGGGCGCGTTGTTCGACCTTGCGGGGTTCGTGAAAGGTGGGGAGTAACGCTGCCGAGACGATCAGGCGGAGCACGCCGGAGAGGAAGAAGATAAACGGCAGGTTGGAGACAGGCTGCAAGTCCAAAAAGGCTCCGAACTGCAGGGTGGCGGGCACAGCGCTGATCAACCAACTGCCGATCAGCGTTCCCATCGCCCACCCGGTTGCATTGACGATACTTGACACCGCAACAGCTTTAGCCCGATCGGTAGGCTGCACCGAGTCGAACACATAATTGTTCAAGCCGAGCCCAAGCCCCGCCCAGACTACGCCTCCGAAGAAATTTACGGTGATGAGAAACGGCCAAGCCGCGCTGATCAGATACAGCATCGGCAGGACCGCGACGAGCAGGCCGGTGAATGCGAGCAGGGCTTTGTTCCCAAAGCGGTCGCCAAATTGACCCCAGGCAGGCAGTGTCACAAACTGGCCGATGATGCCGGCCGCGAGCCAGGTTCCATATTCCCAATAGGCGAGATGGAGATCCTGCAGCACATAAATGACGAAGAAAGGGCCGGCAATCAGCACCGCCATATGCATGAGGCCGGAGAACAGGAGAAACTGACGAAAGTTCTTGGACATTCCGGTTCGAAGAAAGGCCACAAACCCCGTCGGGTTGTCGCCCAGCTCATGCTGGGGTAGGCCGGTCACCTTCATGAGGGAGAGGGTCGATGCACTGCGGCAGAGGCCTGCAGTGAGAAACAGGATAGCAAAGCCGACCCAGAGGAGCTGTCGGTGTTCGAAGAAGCTCAGGAGTGCCCCTCCAGCACAGAGTGTGAGGAAACTGGTCAGGGCCATCACCCGTGACCGTCTGGCGAAGTACATGCCCCGTTCATTGGACTGGAGCAGGTCGGTGATGAGGCTATTCCAGGCTGGGGAGGTAAAATGGGTGAAGGTAAAATACACAGCGACGCCGGCGATAAGAAGCCAGGGCCCCAGATCGGGCCATAGCAGAGGCAGTATCAGAATAGGAATCCAGGACAGGGATTGGCCGATGATGCCCCAGAAGACCTGAGATGCGCGGCTGGGAAACCAATGGGATACTTTGACGGACACGAACTGGGCCCACGTTCCCAAGAGCTGGGGGATTGCGGACAGGATGCTTAAATGGAACGGTGTGGCATGGAAGAGCAGGGCAAAGGCAGAAAGGTATTGCTCACCTCCACCCTGCGTGACGGCTTGGAAAAGCCCATCGCGAATGCCGAATCGGCGGCCCGATTCATATTGCGGCGAATGTGCAGGCGTCGGACCTTCATTGGGGTCGTTTCTGCCTGGTCGGGGCGATGATGTTGGTTGGTCGATCATCTCAGCCGGTTGTTATTCAATGAGGTCAAGAGCACTGTACCACAGACAGTACGCTCGACAAGGACTGATCGGTTGGTTCCGGTCGAATATTGACCCGCAGCGATGAGTGCCGATAGGATGATTGTATGGCTAGGTGGAAAGACGGTGCACCAGTGAGACTCTCGGGGAGCTGGATTGCCGCTAGCGCTTTCTGCGTGGGAAGTCTCGTCGTTCAGACGGGGAATGCGAAAGACCTCCTGGCTCCCAAAGAACAAGAGACTACGGAATTTGGAGCGACGCAGAGCCCTTCGTTCGATGAGCAAAAAAAAGGGGTCCCCCAGTCGCTCTTCACCTGGATCAAGATGGCGAAAGGGTATGAGGTGGAGTGGGATACCTTCGGGCGAAAAGGGTGGTATACCCAGGATCCACGACTTAAGCCGATCGAACCAGGCTCTCTCTTTACGCCGGAGACGCCGGCGGTCTATATCATCTTTGAGGTGGCCCCGCTGGAAGATCCTGCGCAGTTCGGAGTGCAGTGGTTCCTGGAACAGCCCGGGGGACAGCTGAGCCAGACACCGTTAGGGAAAGACGTCCTTGAGGTGCCGGGCCATGAACGGTACGGCTATCTGGAGTTGAAGAAGTCGGGCGAAAAGTGGATGTTGGGAAATTATGTGGCGAAGATTTTTATCACACCGCTGGGGCAACAGCCCTTCCATGCTGCGAATCAAGTGGGAATGATGCGCTTCACGATCGCCGAGGCCGCGCCCGCCAGGCCGTCTGGCAAATAGCCTTGACGCCGAAAGTGGTCCCGCTACGCTGCTCCATTTGGTACAGACCAGGCAATCAACGAGGGAAAGAGGAATCACGATGGGAGACCGTGTCAGGATTACCGACCCGGAGAAGCTGACCTTGCTCTATGAACGATTTCGGGATGTCTGTCTGGTGGAAAAGGAAGTCTGGAAAGAAATCTTCATGCCGCGGGAGGTGGCCTCAGGTCCCGTGCGGACGAATATCCAGGACCGTTACGACGTGGAGATCGACGATCCGGCTATTGAGGACACGCTCGATGCCAACATTCCCCGCGGGTCGGCTGCATTTGGTGCGGCGATCCATGAATATCGCGCGCATATCAATTTCCTCAAGCAAGGCTGACCGCAAGCACCCAGCGGTCGGCTTAGAGCGATCAGCGACTAGATGTCAGGACAAACATGTTCGGCTGAAGGCTGAGAGCTGATGGCTACTTGGCTGCCAGTACCCGCTCAACCTCTGTGACGATTTCAGGAGCCAGAGGCTTGGTGCGATGGTGGAAACGTCCAACGATATTTCCCGATCGATCCACAAGATACTTCTGGAAGTTCCACTCCACTTCACCGGGGAAAGGGCTCTGCTCGGTCAGATACTGGTAGAGGGGATGCTTGTCCGACCCCTTCACGCTGATCTTGCTGAATAGGGGAAACGTCAGGCTGTACTTGGTGAAGCAGAAACTTTTGATCTCCTGATTGGACCCAGGCTCCTGCTGGCCGAAGTTGTTGGCGGGGAACGCCAGAATCTCAAACCCCTTCTCGTTGTATTGCTCGTACATGGATTGAAGATCGGAGTACTGCGGCGTATTTCCGCAGAAACTGGCGGTATTGACCAGGAGCAGGACCTTGCCCCGGTACTGACTGAGATTCACGGGCTTTCCGTCGATGTCGTTCATCGTAAAATCGTACAGGCTTGACGTCTTGGCGGCCATGAGCGGTCCTTCCTGTCCTGGTTGCGCTGAGCCGATGCTCGTGGAGTATCCGAAACTCACCGCGAGGGCAGCAATGATGTTCAACAGCTTCGGCATGATGACTCCCTTGCTAAGGGTTACAACCGCTCCAACGCCGCAATCCGCGCTTCAATCGGCGGATGCGTGGCGAACAAATGCATGAAGCCCGAAGAATTGCCGGCGATCTTCATCGTGGCCAGCGCATCCTGTGAGGCATACTCAAATTGCGTGCGGTTGACCCACCGGTCGATCCCGCGCAGCGCGCCGATCATCGAATCCTTTCCGTAGACCTTGGCCGAAAACGCATCCGCCGCAAACTCGCGGCGGCGTGAATGCCATCCGATCACGATCATGGCCAGGAACGACAGCACGATCTGCAGGAAGAAGTAGACAACCATGGCGAGGATCGGATTGCCGGCTGACCCTTCCTCTCGATCTTGGCTCGGTTGTGCGATCAGCTGTGAGACAAAGTTGCTGATGTAATAGACGAACGTGTTCATGAGCCCGGCGAGCACGGTCGTCGCGAACATGTCTCCGTTGAACACATGGCCCATCTCGTGGGCGAGCACGCCTTTCACTTCCTGTTCCTTCAAGTTCTGGAGGAGGCCGGTTGAGACGGCCACCATGGCGTTGTTCTTGGACGGCCCGGTGGCAAAGGCATATGGATCCGGCGAGTTGTATATCCAGACTTCCGGCATCGTGATGTGCAGGCGTTGGGCAATGTCTTGCACCGATCCGTAGATCACCTGCTCAGCCTGGGATCGGGGTTGTGTGATCCGTTGACAATCCAGCATCGCACGGGCCATCTGCTTGGAAAAGGCCAAGCTGATGAAGGCACCGCCGAAGCCGATGACGAGAGACCATACTAACAGCTGCTGGCTGAACACCCCGCGCACATCGATGCCGAATGCGGGGAGGACGACATTGACCAATAGATTGGCCGTGAACGAGAGCGTGATATAAATGAGAAAGTTTGCGATCAGGAACAGCCCCATACCCTTAAGCCACTTCATCGAGATCCTCCTTCGGAATATGCGTTCGCCTTGTCTGCCTGGCGAGAAACCGAGCTGCCGTCATTATACACAAACCATGCTCTTGAAATGCAGTTGCGAGCGTACGATTTGCTGATTCCTGAAAATAAGGCCTCGCTGTCAAAAGTCAAGACGCCGGAAGTCTCTGAAACTGTGAGGCAAAGTTGACCAGTTCTCGATCTTCCTGTTAGAAGATTCTCATGCGGAGAGCCCCCATGCTATTTTCCCGTACGATCGGTACGGTTGCTTTGCTGCTTGCGGTCCATGCGTCGATGGGGAAGGCTGCAGATCTACCCCAGCCGGCTCCGCCGTTTGTCGTCCCCGTCGCGGCCGACGCGGTGCAACGAGCCACGATCATCCTCGACAGCTACTCCTATGCACCGAGCCATCTGGTCGTCGAAGCAGGAAAGCCGGTGGAGCTGACGCTGACGAGTGTGACCACGATTACGCCTCACAACTTCATCATTAAAGATCCAGCCGGGAGCTTCTCGATCGAGCAAGATGTCAGCGCCGGGAAGACCGTCACGATCAAATTCACACCGACTCAGCCAGGTATCTATCCGATCTATTGCGACAAACGACTCTGGCCCCTGCCCAGCCATCGCGACAAAGGGATGGAAGGGAAGTTGGAAGTAAAGTAATAGGTCTCGCCACGACTACCGTCTCTTCCAAACACGAGCTGCTGCGCGATCTTCTCAAGCAAGTCTCTCGTCTCTTCTACACGACGTTGGTCGTGGTGCCTGCGGATGTGCGCGATCAAGTCAGCCTGGCCTATCTGTTTGCCAGAGCCGCCGATACGATTGCCGATACGGAATTGATTGACCGGCCGCGCCGCCTGGATTTTCTCAGCCAGCTCAAAGGGCAGTTCGTCAGCGATCAGATCTCCTGGGCGCAAATTCAGAACATTCAACGGGCCGTGGGGCCGCTTCAGCAGGATTCGGCCGAGCGAGTGCTGCTCGAACGATTAGAAGATTGCTTCCGGCTTTTCTTAGATTTCTCACAAGACGACCGGCGTCGGGTTCAGCGGCTCATGACGACACTCACGCAAGGCATGGAAATGGACCTCAGCGTCTTCCCTGGAAAGTCCGTTGAGGATCTCGCGGCGCTGAAGACGCTCGATGATCTGGAGCGCTATACGTACTACGTCGCCGGATGCGTCGGCGAGTTTTGGACCGATCTCATGTGCGCCCATCGCAAGGCGCTCGCATCGTGGAATGTGCGGGAGATGTCGGAGGTGGGCGTGCGATTTGGGAAGGGGCTGCAGCTGACGAATATCGTCAAAGACATCGCGCACGATCTTCAGAGGGGGCGTTGTTACATTCCGGAGACAATGCTCGCAGAAGCGGGACTCACGCCCCAAGAGCTGTTAGATCAGAAAAACCTCCCCCGCCTCAAGCCGGTATTGAACAAGCTCGTTCGCATGGCGACAGAGCATCTCGACCAGGGCTGGCTCTATACTATGTCGATCCCGCGCTACGAAACCAGGTTACGACTGTCCTGCATGTGGCCGATTCTCTCTGCCGGCGAATCGCTGAAGCTGGTGATGAACTCGCCCGATCTCTTGAATCCCGCCGTAAAAGTGAAAATCCCCCGCAGCAAGGTCTACCAAATCATAGCCATGACGACAGGCACCGCCGCCTGCGGCTATTCAGGGACGGCCTACTGGGGGTATCTGAGGAAACAGATTATGTAAATGCAGCAACTGTAGGGCTATGCCTGCACAGAGTCACCTACATAAGGGGGGATTGTATGAAAGCGGGATAGCGTGAGAACCTTTATCTGATGCAGGATAGACAAGGTTGACCAAGCCTGGACGAGATAGCACGTAACTTGCTTCAATCCACTAAAGTTAGGGTAAGTGAAGAGCCGCTTCGGAAATGCCGGTTTCGTTAAGAATTTGGAATGGGTGAAACATGACGTCTAAAAGTCTTCACAAATCATCCATGTGGTGGATGGGATTACTCGCGACAGTTTTTGTGGTCGGATGTGGAAGTGACGGAGGAGGTGGGGGTGCGCAACTCGGTTCACTGAGTGTGTCGTTGACCGATGCGCCGGCTTGCGGGTTTGACCAAGTGAATGTCACTGTCGACAAAGTACGCGTGCACCAAAGCAATTCTGCCGATCCGAACGCAGCAGGCTGGAC
>JACPZN010000287.1 GCA_016195505.1 Nitrospirota bacterium
CATGTGCTCGAAACATGCTCAAGCAAATTGAACAAGAAGCTCCGAGGGTTTTCGCAGCAAGCCCGGGAGCTGTTGCTCCGTTATTCCTATCCGGGAAACGTGCGTGAGTTGGAAAACATGGTCGAGCGGGCGGTGGCGCTGGGGCGCGATCGTGATGCAGTGCAGCCGGCCGACCTCTGTGGGTTCCAATCCTGTCCGTATTTGGGCGGCGCCCCGCAGGAATCCTGCGGATTTTGCGGCGAAGGCTTGACCGGCGGAAAGAAGAAACAACCAGGAGCCTTGACTTCGCTCGCTGCCGCGCGGGAAGGCTTCGAAAAAGACTACATCGTCTCCGTCTTGGAGCGTGTCGAAGGTAGCCGCACGACTGCCTCGAAAATCCTGGGGCTGTCACGCAAAGCTCTCTGGGAGAAATGCAAACGCTACGGCATCCCGTCCGCCCACAGCGAGAGCGGCGAAGAAGTAGACTAGCCGGATTCGGAGCCGTCTGTTGTGTTCGTTTGGTTTGTCAGGTTTGTTTGGTTTCTTTGGTTCAAAGAACGAAACAGATCTGATAAACGAGCCCATCCAAACAGACGAGACAAACCAGATAGACCCTCCTCAGCGCCAGCCCTATTCTCCAGATGCCAAGGTGATTTGCGAATCTGAACATTGTATGCTGAGAAGGTGAGGGAATTTGTCGAACGCAGACCCAACAAGCCGAAGGGGGATCTCCGATGAAACGAACATGGATCGCAGTGGGGTTATGTCTGTCCGTTGCCGCAGTGGGGTGCGGGGGCGGGAAAGCCGAAATTAAAGAAGACCGGTTGACTGTCGGGAAGGTCCAGGGCGAGATCAAAGTCGGCATGCCCGCCTCCCAGGTCGCGGAGTTACTCGGCAGTCCAAACATCGTCACGACGGATGAGAAGCGTCGGGAAGTGTGGATCTACGACAAGGTGTCGACCGATCGGGTGGACGCGTCCAGTTCTTCCTACGCGGGGCTGATCATTTTGGGCGCCAGATCGAGCGATAGCTCAAGCTCGCAGCGCCAGCGAACCCTCACCATCATCATCAAGTACGACGAAGAGAAAAAGGTCCGCGACTTTGCCTATAACTACACGCAGTTCTAGCAGGCGCGGCGGGTCCCGGATGCAGCGAGGGCTTCTGATGGGGGCCTGTATGCTGCTTTCCGGCCAGCTCGCCGGCTGTGTCATGCATACCCATCCGGAAGAACTCTTTCAGCTCACGGCGGAGAGTCCGCGCAACAAGGCCATGCAGACCCGCTTTTTCGAGACCAAGGATGAAGCGGAGTTACTATCCGCCTCGGCCGCCGTCCTGCAGGACCTTGGTTTTCAAGTAGAGGAGAGTGTGCAGGATGTGGGGTTTATACGAGCCACGAAGGAGCGGAGCGCGCGGGAGTACGGCCAGGACATCGGCCGGTTCTTCGCATTCATCCTCTCCTTCGGCAAATTGATCATGCCCGTGGATCTCCACCAGAAAATCGCGGCTGTGCTTATCGCGCGGCCGATCAATACAGAGTCCACGCGCCAGGAAGTCCGGATCATGTTCTACCGGGTTGTTTGGAAGGGAGATGGCCAAGCCGATCGCCAATACATCCCGCCGGGCCAGCAAAAGATGGAAATGCTCCGAGATCCGGTGATGTACCAGCAATTCTTTGCCAAGTTGTCGAAGGCGGTATTTCTGGAAGCGTTCACGCTCTGAGCATGAGGCCATGATGAAGCGGTGGGCTGTCTGGCGAATCATTGTGATCGTGGAGGCGTTGGTGCTGTACGGCTGTGCGGCGCCGGAACCGAGCGTGGACTTGCTCGCGCCAACCGAAGCGCAGATGAAGATCCGGAGCGTGCAGACTCGCACATTCGATGTGAAGGACCGCCCGCTGGCAATGCGCGGGGTCATCGCCGCGCTGCAGGACTTGGGCTTCATCATCGAACGGGCGAACGAGCCGTTGGGCTTGGTCACCGCCGCCCGCTTCGCCGAGCCGAACTTCTACGACGTGGTCGGCGTTACCGTCACTGTGCGCCCGCAGGCGGAGGGCCGCATGCTGATCAGGGCCAATGCCATCTATAACAACAAGCCTATCGAAGACCCCAAGGTCTATCAGAATTTCTTCGCCACACTTGAACGGGCGCTCTTTATCACCAAGGAGTAAGGCACGCCGGGCTTCTCGTGCCGCACAAGGACATGCGCCGCCGGCTCAGCACAATGTCCCGACGCATAGAGATCCTCCTGGTCGTCGGGCTCTGTGTGCTCTTGCATGGCTGTCCTACGCCGTACGAGTTGCGTCATCAAGAGCAGTGGGATTCGCGGGAGCAGATCTGGCTGTCGGAAGAAAGCCAAGTCAAGCTGCGCGCCGCGCAGAGCCGTGTGTTCGACACCACCGACCGCCGGCGCACGCTCGAAACCATCGTCGCCACCATGCAGGACCTCGGCTTTATGGTGGAAGTCCTGGACGAAGAACTCGGCATCGTTTCTGGCAAGAAATTCGAGCCGCTCGAACGCCTCATCATGGGGACGGATCCCTACTACCACCTCTACAACGATCAAAACCTCCTGATCTTCACAAAGTCGTACCACACGTGGGGCCCCTTCAGGCACCGCAGTGACCTGGTCCGGCTTACCATCACCGTGCGCAAGCGGGACGACACGCAACTCGTCGTGCGCGCCAGCGCCCAATATTACCTGCGCGCCGTCGAAGATCCGGCCCCCTACCAAAAATTCTTCCGCACCCTGGAGCAGGCCCTCTTTCTTCAGGGCCAGTTGCTGGAATAACACCCGCTCAAGTTTTTGCCCGCTGCCTCTGCTAGCCCGGCTCGTTCGTCTGATTCTTTTCGTCCTTTGAGTCTCTTTGGTTCGCTGAACGAAACAAACAAGAGGAACCAGATAAACGAGTCCAACCAGACAGACCAGACAAACGAGATCGACCGGACAAACCGCTCTTACCCCTCACGTCCGGGCCTTCGCCAGACAGCAATGCTTGTACTTCTTGCCGCTGCCGCAGGGGCAGGGCGCGTTGCGGCCGATCCCGTGGCGGCGCCGGGGCGCCAACGGGAGCAGTGACTCTGTGTCTTGGTGAAAGAGGTCCCGCAGAAGGGCGTACAAGGCGGGGTCCCGGCGTTTCAACGACTCGGGCGATGTGAAGAAATACTCGGCTAGCACCGCGAAGAATTCGTGTTCGTTTGTGTAGGCGTAATCGCTGAGGCGGGCACCGCGCCTCGACGGATGGGCCAGTTCCCGGGCCACGTACCGCACCCACTGCCGGACCGCCATCCAGGGGACTTCCGGGGGGACCCCATACTCGCTTGTTTCCTTCTCGATCAGATGCGCAAACTCATGCACCCCTACGTTGTGCGTACCTGACTGATGGACAAATCCCGCCAGAAGCGCTGGCTTGGAGAGAATCATTACCCCGCTCAAATGATGCAGGCCGACCATTCCCAGAATGGTTTCGTTAGACCCGCCACGGCTCTGATAGGCGTCGTCGAAGGCATCCGGATAGATCAGCACCTCACGCAGTCGATGGTATTCCCAGTCGTGGAAGCCGAAGATCGGGATCACCGCGCTCACCGCGACCAGCACCCGAATCGTGTCGTCCGCCTCCGTGCGAATGCCCGTAATCCGGACCTCGTCGAGAAAGACCTGCACCAGCTGCCGGAAGCGCGCCTTTCCCGCATCGTCAAGCGCCTCGAAGAACGCGACGTGTTCGTGAAGAATCTGCTCCCACTGATCGGGAAAAGGCTGCTGCATAACCGACGTCCGTCTGAGATACCGCCGCCGCACCCACCAGTAGGTGCACGGACTCAGTCCCAGCAGGAGCCACAGAGCAGGGGAGAGCCAGCCCAAGAATCCCGCTGCCAGGGCTACCACAACAGCGGCGACGAAAGCCTGCCGCTGGTTTCGACGATTGGTCTCCGGTGTCACGAGCATCGCCGCGGTCTCCAGGGTGAACGTGCTGCCGCGCCAGGATTCTGCTCCGAACAAACCGTTGATTGTCTCTCTTGTCTATCTGTTCTCTCTGTCCGTGCGGTTCGATGAATGATGAGACGAGACAGACCAAAGAGACATGATAGACCAGACCAATCGGACCGGTGAGATTAGCGAAACAAACCAGACAACCCAGCCCCGTTACGCCTCACGCCCTGTCCCTAAGCTTCCTGCAGGCGCACGAATTCCCGCGCGCGGCGCAGATCGGCCATCGTGCAGACCTTCAGCTCCAGCAGCAGATGCTCCAGCGCTGCTACCCGGGCCGTCACCTCCGGCAGCACGATGTCGATCCGCTCCGTCAGATCCTGCAGCCGGCGGCTCAGCGCCGCATCCGTGCGCGGCACAGCAGGTGCCTTCTTTGTCCGACCAACCGGTCGACGTGGTACCCGATTCCTCGAATCAATCCGTCCAGTTGCCATGGTTTCCTCCTGATTGAGATAGTTGCTGTGCTCGGAGTAGGTGGAGCCGGGCAATCACCATTCAGAGTAGCCCAGTCAAAAGCGCCTTGCACGTCGGGACGACCACCGGCGCAAGGGAAACGCCCTCAGCCAATGAGCCGGGCAATGCCGAACGCAGCCGCAGCCGCCAATCCTCCGACAACGACTGTTTGCCCGCCTCCGCGCCAGGGTGAGATCCCGGTGAATCCGCTCTTTACATAGCCGAAGACGAACAAGGCCACGGGCGTCACCGCCACCGATACCCAGAGCGCCGTGAGAATGTTGTCGAGAAAGATGTAGGGGAGCAGAGGAATCAGCCCGCCCGCCATATAGGAGAGGGCAATCGTCCAGGCGCTGATCCGTGCACGCGTCGGATTGGGCGCATCCAGCCCCAACTCGAATCGCATCATAAAGTCCACCCACTTCGTCTGGTTGGCCTGGAGCGACGAGACCAAGGGCTCAATCTGCTCATCCGGCAAGCCGTACTCGCGGAAGATCTCCGCCACCTCCTCCGCCTCCCGCTCCGGAATGTGCTCCGTCTCGCGCAGTTCCCGCGTCCGTTCCGAAGCATAGTGTTCGATGTCCGTCTTCGCCGCGAGATACCCGCCCAGCCCCATCGCAATCGACCCCGCCGCAATCTCGGCGAGCCCGGCTGTCACCACCAAGCTCGACGACGCCACGGCGCCGGAGAGCCCGGCCGCGAGGGCGAAGGGGACCGTCAATCCGTCCGACATCCCAATCACGATGTCGCGCACCGTGGCCGTCGCTGTGAAGTGTTTTTCGATGTGTGGCGTCAGTGGCATAGCGCGCTCCTTGTGCGAAGAAATCGGCGAGTCGGACGTGTGGTGCGGACAAGCTTAGAAGAATCGGGAAAGGCCGTCCACAGCCCTTTTCTTTCCTGTTGACTAGCCCGTCCCAGAGGTCCAGACTGAATACTTCGCATCGGTATCCCGAGCCCCTCTTTACCGCGCCAATGAAAGGCAGACCGCCATGGAACCAACCCTGACCACGCCCGCACCAGCCATTCCGGCACCAACAACGAAAGTCCGGACCAAGACCGCCAAGCCCTGCACCCACAGGCGTTTAGTCGACGAAGTCCGAAGCGCGAACGGCACCAAGACAGCCCGGCTCATCTGCCTGGAATGCCTGGCCGAATTTCCCGATCCAACCTATCAGGCACCTGGCACATAGGGTCTCCTCAGCCCCCGATCCCGCCATTGGCTCCTGCTCGTCGCTCTTGGTCATGCGGTCTCTCTGGTTTCTCTAGGTTGTTTGGTTCTTCTGGTTGGTTTTCAGATCCGACCAACGAGACAAACCAAACAGACCAGATGAACCAGACCAACCAGACAGACCGGCCAGCCCCCCGTCCCCTTGCATCGCCGCCGGACTCTTGAGAACATACGCGCACGCCTCATGACTCACAGCGCGATAGAGGAGACGAAGAGGGGAGCACGCCACCGCCGGTGGATGTGGTGTGCCGCTTTGCTGCTCCTCCTCGCCGGCTGCTCGATCCTCTCGGTCTATCGCTATGCCGACTGGCTCATCCTCTGGCAGGTCGACCACTACTTCGATCTCACCGCCGACCAGCGCCACGACCTCGCCCGGCGGCTCACGCCGCTCCTCGCCCGGCACCGGCACGAAGCCATCCCGCAATATGAAGCCGTCCTCGTGCAGGTCCGGCAACGAGTCGAACGGGGGCTCACCGGGGAGGATCTCGACTGGGTCTACGCCACCTACGATCGCCTGCGCGCCGACCTCTTCGA
>JACPZN010000288.1 GCA_016195505.1 Nitrospirota bacterium
CCGCGTACTGGATGAGTTCGGCTTTTGGAATGTTCATCAGGTCGAAGAGTTCGTAAAAGCGGTAGATCAATCCAATGGGCTGATCGCCGCTGTCGGTGCGTAGCCGGAGACCTTCCTCCGTGAATCGTATCTCGCGTGGTTCGATGCACCAGGCGGACATTCCTTGCTCCCGGAGTTGAGCGGCCAGCCATGACATCTCAGGACGATAGTCCTTGGCTTCTTCGGAGACAAGAATGGCCACGCATCCGGCTTGTTGTTCTTGGGCAGATTGCAGCATCGTGGCAAAGCCGCGCACCATGCCGTCCCGTCCCCCGACGAAATGCAAGTGGCCGCCATTCAGATCGTGATAGACGTGAGAGAGGCATGCCGTGAGTCCGATGCCGCCCGGAACCGAATCGAGTTCGGTGATGACCATGCCGGCTTGTGTGGGAATGACGTCCGGTCTGATGACGGCCGGCAATGCCTCGCGAAACCGCTTCATCCGACTGTAGTTCACCAAGGCTTCGGGCTTGCCTTGATCCAGCCAGTTTGCAACCCAGGCCGGCTGGGCCCCTTTGATACTGTCGTTATACAACCGATTCAGAGCTTGATAGAACGAAAGCAATTGAGGCCCCAGCGCGGTGAAGAACTCCAGCTGGTTTCTGGACAGGAGGAGTGGGCAGGGGCTGATACGCCAGGAGGTCGCCGCTTGTAAGACCGCGGCGCTGCCTTCAGGAGACAGGGCGGATGGATCTGCGAACAGACTTGCAGTACGCAGTTGCGTACGAATGGTCGCGCAGCGATCAAGCGCTGTCTCGGTTGGGAGGGAGGGGCAGAACGGTTCAATTTGTGCCAATGAAAGAATCCTTTGTCGTCGTTCCGCAGTCGCTGCAATCGCGGCGCGCGGCCTGGTGCAAGGCCAGTCGAATGCTAACACGTGGCTCAGGACCCGACAAGAGGTATGGGCTTCACCGGAGTGCTGCGCGGACGCTGTTCTGGCTGGCTCATGGGTGGTCACCAGGTGCGGGCACAGACTATCGGATGTGTTGGTTGCAGGCGAGCGGCGGAAGACCCCCGATCGGAAGTGAACCTTCCTTGCCACGTTCCGACATGCATCGTATGATGGGAACCCGATGGGCCTGCTTATGTGATGGTGGAGACCGAACCGTCGGTGACCGTGCCCAAGACATTGCCCCAATTGGTGCCCAGTTCTGCCTGTTTCCGCTGCGACGTGTGCTGCCGTTTTCCGGAAGCCAACAGCTTCCTCCGTCCCTACTTTACTCAGCAGGAAATTACCGCTGCTGTGGAGCATGGCGTGGCGGTCGCGTCCTTTCCTGATAGATCCGGCTCGCAAATCAATCTTGTCAAGAATCCAACAGTCGACGGGTATCTGTGTCCTGCCTTTGATCCAAGGACCGGCGAGTGCGGGATTTATGAGGTGCGCCCGCTGGATTGCCAACTCTATCCATTTGCCCTGATGTGGGATAAGGCTCAGAAACAGGTGCTGCTCGGCTGGGATACTAAGTGCCCCTTCATGCGTGAAGCATTCTCCAACGCAATTACCGCGCACGCGGAACAAGTCGCCATCCTGCTGGCAACCGAGGCGGTGACTGAGACAATTGCTGCCAATCCTTCTTTGATCGGGCGCTTTCAGGACGATGTCGTGGTTCTCAAGACTCTCCCGCAACTCACGGCACGCCTCACGCCGCAACGAGTCGATTCCCGACTCCGTCCTCTGACGCTTTCGGATGCGCCGCACTTCGCGCAGGCGCTGGAACAGGCGCACGTTCTTAGCCCCGCGGCACTGGCTGCTTACGCTTTTCCCTATCATTACATCTGGACATCGTTGTTGCCCTACTGGTGGATGGAATCCCACGAGACGTTCTTTCTCTTCGCACAGTCTCCGGACGGATGGTTTATGCCACTGCTTCCGCTCGGGCCGAGGCCGTTGGATCAAGCGGTGGGCGAGGCCTTCATGCTGATGCAGCAGTGGAACGGACTGTCACCGGTTAGTCGGATTGAAAACGTGATGGGGCCGCAGAAACAACTGTTGGAGCGAGTCGGGATTCGATGCCGGCAGAAGGACGGAGACTATCTCTACAAGGCCGAGGCGCTTGTGGCATTGAGAGGAGATCACTACAAGTCCCAGCGGGCGCTCTGCAATCGCGTGGAACGAGAACGGGTTATCGTGATTGAGCCGTACCGGGAGAGTCATCGGGCGGGTTGCCTCGCGCTGCATGAGTTGTGGGTGTCTCAGAAACAAGCTGGGGATCCGGATTCGATGGGAATGCTTCTCCTCGAGGATGCCAAGGCCGCACATGTTCTAGTCTTTGCCGAACATGAGCGGATCGGGGTGTCAGGGATGGTGGCCAAGGTAGAGGACAGAATTGTGGCCTATACGTTCGGCTATTGGTTGATGCTGCGTACGTGGTGTGTTTTGCTTGAAGTCGTAGATCGATCCATGACAGGGTTGGCCCAGTGGCTCTTCCGAGAGACCTGCCGTACCGCGATTAACGCGGGAGCGACGTACATTAATGCCATGGATGATGCTGGTCTCTCCGGCCTGCGCGAGGCCAAACTGGCCTATCGTCCTACGGTCCTGATCGAAAATTGCGTCATAACGGGTTTCGGAAAATGATCTTTTCGGTGGCACCACAATCCGTGTCTGCGTCTCATCGCTATGGCTGGCTGACGTTTCTTATCGTCTTGATGACAGTGCTCACGATGAGCATTGGAACTTTTCTGCTCAACTATGTCGAACGCCGGCTCGTCGCTGTAGCCGGAGAAGAGCTCATGTTGGCGGCCGAAGATGTTTCGGACAGGTTGGATCGGTTTCTGTTCGAGCGACACGGCGATGCACAGATAATGGCTCGGACCTTCGCCCTTCGTTTTTCCGACCGCGCCTACTTGACCAGCTATCTCCAGGTGATGAAGACCGCATATACGCCTGTCTATTTCTGGTTAGGCGTCACGAACCAGCAGGGGATCATGATTGCATCGAGCGAGGATGCCCTTGTCAGGCAAGACTTTGGCCGGAGTCAGTGGTTTCAGTCGGCTCGCGGCCAGCGCAGGATTGTGGCCGGCGATGTGGGCGGTCATCAGGCAGGCAGTGATATCGGAACCATCGCCATTACGGCGCCGATCATCGACTCGTCAGGGAACTTTCTCGGCGCGATTACCAGCCGCATTGCGGTTCCGGCGATCGAAGAGGTTGTGACAGGTACCATTCGATCCTTGGAGCGTCGCGCGGGATCTGCCGGGTTGGTCGAGTATCAGATACTGACCCGACAGGGCGATGCGTTTGTGGATTCTGATCTGGCGCACAAGGGAAATGTAAACTTGAGATCGATGAGATTGCCTTCTGCTTTGTCGAGCCAGGATCGACGGCCGGGATTCCTCGAAGAAGACCATCTGAGACGACACGTGCGGATCGTGACGGGGTACGCTTCTTCCAAGGGCTTTGGGGAGTTTCCCGGCTTCAATTGGACTGTGCTCGTGCGGATGGACCGTGACGATGTGATCCAGCCGATCCGGTCCGTTCTGTGGAAGGTCTGGGTAGCAGGAGCTGTCGTCTGGTTACCGCTGTTGGGGCTCTTACTCTGGTCGACGGCTCGATTGCGCGCGGAATCTCGCCAAGCCCAGCAGGAAAGCGCCTGGGCGAGGGCCGCCGAGGCGGCTTTGCTGCAAAGCCAGGAGCGCAACCGGGCGATCGTCGATACGGCGCTTGACGGCGTCATCACCATCGACGCGGCCGGGATCGTCACGGATTGGAATGCCCAGGCTACGGCTATTTTCGGGTGGACCCGCGAAGAGGCGCTGGGGCGGTTGCTCTCGGAGACGATCATTCCCGCGCGTGATCGGGAAGCGCATGCCCAGGGCATCCGAGAGTATCTCAAGACTGGAGTCGGCCCGATCCTGAATCGGCGCATTGAAATTTCCGCATGGCACAAAGACGGCCGGGAGTTTCCGGTCGAACTGTCGGTGTCGCCGGCGCGTATTGGCGAGGCCAATATTTTCAGCGCCTTCATCCGCGACATCACAGATCGGCGCCGGACCGAACGGCGCCTTGCCTCGCAATATGCGGTAACACGCGTCTTAGCAGAGGCCGTGACGCTCGAAGAAGCCGTGCCCAAGATCATTCAGGCAGTCGGCGAGAGTCTGGAATGGGAACTGGGTGTCTTTTGGCGGCTGGATAAACCGTCAGGAACGTTGCGCTGCCTTGATCAGTGGAAAGTTGGGACCCTCGCCGCCGCTGAATTCATCACGGTGACGCAGCAGCAGTCCTTCAAGCTTGGTAGTGGGTTGCCTGGTCGGATCTGGGAAAGTGGACGGCCGGTCTGGATCAGAGATGTCGCCGTCGATTCCGCTTTTATCCGAGCAGAGGTGGCCGCCAAGGTCGGCTTTCATGGAGCTTTTGGGTTTCCGATTCGCGTCGGCGGTGAGATCGAAGGCGTGGTCGAGTTCTTCAGCCGCCTGGTACGGGAGCCGGATGAAGAATTGCTCAACATGATTGCCGACGTCGGGCTCAAGATTGGGCAATTCGGCGAACGCGCCAGAGCCGAGGAGGCGTTGCATCAGACGGAAGCGCAGCTGCGGCAAGCGCAGAAGATGGAAGCGGTCGGACGGCTCGCCGGCGGCGTCGCGCATGACTTTAACAATCTGCTTACCGTTATTCGCGGGTACAGCGAGCTGATTCTCAGCCGCCTGACCCCGGGAGATCCTTCTCAGCGCGAGATGGAAGAAGTGAAGAAAGCGGCCGATCGAGCCGCCGGCCTTACGGGACAACTGCTGGCGTTCAGCCGACGACAATTCGTGGCCGCAAAGGTCGTCGATCTGAATGCCGTCGTCATGAATATGGACGGCATGCTTCGGCGGCTGTTAGGCGAAGACATCATCGAACTCTGCGCGGATCTTGAACCACAGTTGGGATCGATCAAGGCTGACCCAGGGCAGCTTGAGCAAGTCATCATGAATCTGGCCGTCAATGCCCGGGATGCCATGCCGACCGGCGGGCGGTTGACGATCGAAACCCGGAACGTCGTGATTGGAAAAGGGCCTCGACGGGAAACGATGATGCTGGAGGAGGGTTCGTACATCATGCTGGCCATGAAAGATACCGGTCATGGCATGAATGAGGAGGTCCAAACCCATTTGTTCGAACCTTTTTTTACGACGAAGGAAAAAGGGAAGGGGACGGGTCTCGGGCTCTCGACGGTGTATGGCATCGTGAAGCAAAGCGGCGGCACAATCGGCATAGAGAGCAAGCCTGGACGCGGGACGACCTGTAAGATCTTTTTCCCGAAAGTAGACGAAGCTGTGCAAGGGGCACAAGCCGTCAGTGGGGCGTTAGAGAGGGTCCATGGGCGGGAGACCATTTTGCTGGTCGAAGATGACCCGGCGGTTCGCGGCCTTGTACATGAGGCGCTGCGTCTGAACGGGTATAACGTGTTAGTGGCACGCCACGGAATCGAAGCGTTGTTGACCGGTGCCAAACACATAGGGCCGATTCATCTCCTGCTCACC
>JACPZN010000290.1 GCA_016195505.1 Nitrospirota bacterium
AGCGTCACTCGTTCCTTGAGGGGATGATCCATAGGCTGTCCAGTCTGGACCGATGCCATATGAGCAGCCTTCAGCTTGTAGTACCATTTGGCCGGCATGTCGGCGTCGCCGAGAAACATCGACGACGGTTTGTGACGAAGCCCCACAGCGAGGTGCTTCATCGCACGCTCGTCTTGGCCGAGAAACATTTTTGTCAGGGTGCGGAAGATCAAGTTACTGAACGGCAGCCAGTGAAGCCCGCGCCAATACGCAGAAAAATCAATTCGGCACTCCATGTCGGACATGGGCGTGGCCATCAACCTGTTGGCCACCCAGGCCCTACCGCACTGCATGAGCTCCACTCGTTGATTCGGGAGCAGAAAGTCGATCGTCGTGGTCAGTGGTCCCCCGTACAAGCGTTCCAGCCAGTGAAATGGGCCGCTGTTTTTGGCCGGCTGATGGGCCACCATCCGGAATCCGTTAGGGATCGGCTCATAGGTTTTTGTCTTCTCATGCATGCGCGCATCGTTGCGCCACCATGAATGGACGTAGGGCCCATGAACCGGATCGATGAGCCCGATGATGCCATCGTCCGGCGTGCAGGTGTAGGTCAACGAAATATGAAACGACTGCCCAGGCTCCGATGGAAGCGGCATCCGAGGAGCAGGTGGCAGTGGAACGATGTTCCCGCGTTCATCCGGAAGATAGAGCCAAATCATGCCGTCGGTTTCTTCAGCCGGATAGGTGTTGATCCCGACTTTATCCGGTTGCAGCGGGGTCCCTTCGGGCAAAGCGGGAATGTGGCGACAACGGCCCTTCATGTCGAACTGCCATCCGTGATATGAACATTCCACCCGCTCGCCGTCGAATCGTCCAAAGGACAGAGGCATTCCCCGGTGGGGGCAGAGATCCCGCATCGCAGCCAGGCGTCCCTCTCGATCACGACAGAGGACAATCGGAAGCCCCAGCATCTGCAGGGCTTGCATCGAGCCTGAGCGCAGTGTGGCGCTCGGTACAGCTGGGTACCAGAATCCGAGGAGCGGAGCGCTCTTGGCAGACACAATATCGGGTGAGAGCTGTACGTTCATTGACGAGGAAGGAAGCCCGGAAGACTCGGCATAATCCAATCGGTTGGGAATATAACGACCGGATAGGGGAAGGTCAAGCGACGAAGGCAATTGCGCTGCTGATTGCGTTCCTTGACACCCTCAAGGACCCCATACTATTCTGTCCACATTCATGAACGACGCATGTTTTGCGCACGTGGATGAGGTGATATCATGATTGCCACACAGATAGAGCCGACGGCGACGTTGGCGCAGCTCCAAGAATCCAAGCCGGACAAGGTGACAATCGTCTTGCTCAGCGGCGATCTCGACCGGGCAATGGCTGCCTTTATCATCGCCACCGGCGCAGCCGCAATGGGGATGCAAGTAACGATGTTCTTTACGTTCTGGGGGTTGAATACCATTCGTCGGAAGGGCGCGGCCAGTTCCGCGAAGGATTGGCTTCGTCGAATGTTCGGGCTGCTCAATAAAGGCGGCGCCGAAACGTTGCCGCTGTCCCGATTCCATTTCGGTGGGTTGGGTACCAAAATGATGCAAAAGGTGATGAAGCAAAATCGGATGCCGGGCGTCCCTGAGTTGATGCAGACGGCCCTGGATTTGGGTGTGCGGTTCATCGCCTGCACGACCACGATGGGCCTCATGGGGATTACCAAGGATACATTGATCGAGGGCATCGATCAGTTCGCCGGTGTGACGACCTATCTGGCGGAAGCGAAACAAGGCTGCGTAAACTTGTTTATTTAGTTCATCTGGTTTCTCTGGTGCGCGGGTTCAAAGCCAAAGAAACCAAACAAACGAAATAAACCAAACAAACAGGACGCCATGATGCAGGCCGACGTGAAGCTCGATACTCTTGGGTACTTCTGCCCGATGCCAATTATCCTCACGTCGAAAAAAATCAAGGAACTGACGCTGGGGCAAGTGCTGGAGGTCGTGTCCGACGATGAAGGCATCAAGAAAGATATGCCGGCTTGGTGCGAAACCACCGGGCATCAGATGATGGGCATGGAAGAAGAGCAGGTGAAGTCAGGCCGAATTTACAAAGCCTTCGTGAAGAAGACGAAGTAGCGAAGACTAGACGAGTTCGAACGCTCGTGATGAGATGAAGCCGGAGGGATTGCAATCCTCTCCGGCTTCGTCGTTTTATTGATAACGAGACTATGCCGCAGATTATCGAATGTGTCCCGAATTTCAGCGAAGGCCGGGATCCGGCCGTCGTCCAAGCCCTCATTGTGGCGGTGAAGTCTGTGCCTGGCATCTGGTTGCTGGACCACACGATGGACACGGATCACCATCGGTCAGTCCTGACCTTCGCCGGAGCGCCTGACGCGGTCGGCAAAGCAGCGCTCCGCGCAATCACAGTGGCAACGGAGTTGATCGATCTTCGCCGCCACGAAGGCGTTCATCCTCGCATCGGCGCCACAGACGTGGTGCCTTTCGTTCCCCTTAGTGACGTGACAATGGACGAGTGTGTTCGCGTGGCTTATTCGGTCGGACAGGAGGTTGGTGCGCGTCTCGGTATTCCAGTTTTTTTCTATGAGCAGGCGGCATCCAATCCTAAGCGTAGACAGCTGGAATCGATCCGACTTGGAGGACTTCAGGGGTTGGTCACCCGGATGGAATCAGATCCGGCCTGGCTCCCGGATTTTGGTCCGCCTCGTCCGCACGAAACAGCTGGAGCGATTGTCATTGGGGCGCGCCAGCCACTCATTGCTTTCAATGTGAATCTGAACACACCCGATCTCACCGTCGCCGAAGCGATCGCCAAGACCGTCCGGCATTCGAACGGAGGATTGCCCTGCCTGAAAGCGATCGGCGTAAAGTTGGCCAGTCGCGGCATGGTCCAAGTCGCGATGAACCTCACGGATTACAGGGTATCTTCGATGCATGCAGCGTTTCAGGTTGTGAAAACTGAGGCAACGAAACGTGGGGTTGAGGTTGCTGGGAGCGAGCTAATCGGGTTAGTCCCACAGGCAGCGTTGGATGAGACAGCCGCCGCGTCGCTGAGGCTTGAGCGATTCGATCCGGCGCAAGTCCTTGAAACGAGAATAGCCGCCGCGATGTCGAGCAAAAGCGGGACAGACCCAACCCTATCAGATTTCCTCAATACCGTCGCCGCTGCCGAACCAACCCCGGCCGGTGGCAGCGTCGCGGCGCTTGTGGGAGCATTGGCTGCTTCACTGGGCGTGATGGGAGCACGTCTTGGACATCACACGAAAACGGAGCAAAGCCTGACTCAGTTGAGACGGCAGCTCCACCAACTGATTCAGGCAGATGTCGAGGCCTATGATGGGCTGTCAGAGGCCTACAAAATCCCCAAGCATCATCCAGACCGGCCAAAGGCGATCTCGGTTGCGCTACACAAAGCCACAGAGGTCCCTCTGGAAATCGCCGAGCTGGCCTGCGAGGTGGGGCAGCTTATTCACTCCTCTCTCCAATCGGCAAAGTCGGCAGTTCACTCGGATCTTACCGTAGGCATGATCTTGTCCATAGCGGTGGCTGATGCGGGGATACACACCACCAACGTGAATCTAAAATTACAAACAAATCATCAGCTTAATCACGCCTTACTCTCAAGAATCAGAAAGGCCGAACGCAGCCTTGAGGAACTGAAGGGGCTATGCTACACTCCCCGCCCGGATACGTAGTGTCATGAGTGCAGCCAGGCGCGGCCTGAGAAAGTGAAAGATGGGAGCGGATGGAAATCAAGGTTTTCAATAACAACGTTGAAAAGGCTCTGAAGGTTGCCAAGAAGAAACTCGCGGGTGAAGGTCTATTCCGTGAACTCAAGCGCCGGCGTTTTTACGAAAAGCCCAGCGTCAGGAAGAAGGCGAAGCAACGCGAGGCTCAACGACGCCGCCAGAAATGGTTGTCGAAACGGAAGCCCGAGTAATCGACGACACCTCCCTCGCCGTGCTCCGCCCCCTCCCAGTCAGCCTTTCTCCCTTGTGATCCATTCTTTCAATGCGTCGTGACCAAATCCATGCCGCGATCCGGATCGTCAAGCGGGAGATCCGCCAATGGCAGGAACCGGTCGTCGGCGTTATAGCACGGGAATCGAAACGCGATCCGTTTCTCATCCTCATTTCCTGTCTCCTGAGCCTCCGGACAAAAGACAAGACCACGAGCGAAGCAAGCGACCGCCTCTTTGACCTGGCGCACACGCCGGCCGCTATGCTGAAGCTGTCTCTCAGGAAGATCGAACGGGCGATTTATCCTGTCGGCTTCTACCGGACGAAGGCCCAATCGATTCACCAAATCTGTCGTCGGCTGCTCAATGTGTACGGTGGGACAGTTCCCGATTCCATTGACGAACTCGTAACCCTACCCGGGGTCGGACGGAAGACGGCGAATCTGGTGGTAACAGTCGGGTATGGAAAGCCCGGAATCTGTGTCGATATCCACGTCCACCGTATCAGCAACCGATGGGGCTATATCAACACGAAGACGCCGGAAGAAAGTGAAGAGGCTTTGCGTCGGAAATTACCCAAACAATATTGGATCATCTTCAACGATCTGCTCGTCCCCTATGGCCAGAACCTTTGCCAGCCGGTCTCCCCGTTCTGCAGCGAGTGCAAACTGACCGATTTTTGTGACCGGGTTGGAGTGACGCGGTCGAGGTGAGGGAGGCGTTTGTTTGGTTTTTCTGGTTAATTCGTTGAACCAAACAGACCAAACAAACTAGACAAACCGATAAACCACATCAAATGAACAGCGTCGTTTCCGCTCCTGCCGTGAGAGAAATGATCGCGGGAAGGCCGAGCACCTCTTCGACGTTCTTTTCAACGGCGGCGCTGTCGACACCCATGTACTCCAAACCAGCACTGCAGGCGATCAGACGAAACTTCCCGACGTGTTTCGCATCCTGAAACATCTCTGAAATCTTCGGCACCTTCTTTTCCTTCAAGAGGCGGGCGACTTCCTCGGCGGACCCGGCGTACTCCGGCGGAAAATCGATCTGGTCGATCTTACCCTCGGCCAGTTTTTTGATCGTCCAGAACAGCAACACGACAATCACATCTTTCCCCATCGCCGCCGCGGTCATACCGATCGTCGCCACCTGGTGGAGCTTATCGTACGTGGCATTATGGGCGAAGATGACGAATTTAGGCATCTGTGGCATGGAGTTACTGCTTCTTCGCGCGCGTCTTTACGCTGTTCACATAATCGGCAATCGCGGCGTCTACCTCACCCGGTGTCATCGGCCGATCGTGAGTTTCGCTTTCATCGACAAGATACTGATCGTTCTCTTTCTCCTGCCGAACGACGACGGCGTTTTCGGGCGTCACTTCGATGAGCATGAACCACTCTTTGGCACCCTGGGAGATCACGACTTGTTTGCCCAATCCTTTTTTGGTGACTTCAATCTGGAGTTCTTCACCGGGGGCAGGCGGGTCTCCCGCTTGGGCGGGAGGAAGGCCGTGGAGAACCATGAGAAGGAGGAGCCCAAGGACCGTCGCGTACCGCTTGTGAAGATTCATACAGAGGCTCCGTGCGGGGTGATTATAACCGCCGCGTGCGGCTGCGTAAACACAGGTCTGTGGCCTCCCTTGCCTTGAGGGGTACAGGGGCACATGCTAGGATGCCGGCCGATGGACGCATTCCTTTCCA
>JACPZN010000291.1 GCA_016195505.1 Nitrospirota bacterium
CCTGATGAAAAAAAAGGCTGTGGCCTACCTGGCTTCGATCAGAGACCACCTCGTCATTTTCCCAGGCGTCAGAGAGTTCGTGGAGGACGCTGCGGCCACCTATCCTGTCGCCATCGCCTCGGGTGCGTTGCGACCGGAAATTGAGCTGATCTTAGAACAAACCGGCATTCGGAAAGCCTTCCGGCACATCACCAGCGCAGAAGACGTGATGAAGGGCAAACCGGATCCCGAGCCGTTTCTGCATGCGTTGGCCGGGTTGAATCAACAGAATGCGACGGCTGCGATATCGCCGGACTCCTGCTTGGTCATTGAAGATTCGATACCCGGCATCAGAGCCGCCAAGTCGGCAGGGATGAAAGTGTTGGCGGTTGCCAACAGCCACACCGTGCAGGATCTGCACGAAGCCCATGCCATCAGTCACAGCCTACGCGAGACACATCTTGAGGATCTGCGCATTCGCCTATGGCCGTCGTGAGCGTTCTAGTGCTATGAAAATCTGCTCGCTCGTACCAGGTGCAACAGAGGTAGTCGCCGCCCTCGGCCTGGCAGACCAGCTCGTCGGGATCAGCCACGAGTGTGACTTTCCCGCATCAGTTCGCCAGGCTCCCGTGATGATCGAACCGATGGTGGGGAAGGGTCAGACGCCCAGCGCGAAGATCGATCGGCAGGTGAAGCAACTTGTTGCAACCGGCCAGAAGCTTTATCGACTTAACGAGCAAGCCTTTCGACAGGCTCAGCCGGACCTGATCTTGACGCAAGACCTCTGTCACGTCTGCGCCGTTACGACGGACCAGCTGACCCAGACCATCAAATCGCTCAAACACCGGCCTAACGTGGTGACGCTCGGTCCAACCACGTTAGAAGAGATGATCAACGACGTCGAACGGATCGCCAAAGCTGTTGATCGACTCGCTGAAGGACAGGCGCTTGCCAACAGCCTCCGCCGTCGGCTAGACCTTGTGCACTCATGGACCATCTCAATGAAGTCGCGACCGCCCGTGGTGTGTCTCGAATGGCTGGCTCCCCTTTATGTGGCGGGCCATTGGGTTCCTGAAATGGTGGAACTCGCCGGTGGCCGTGACGTCCTCGGATCCAAGGATGCCCCGCACCATCGAAGAACTTGCGCGAGCCGGGCCAGTCCATGACGAGTGGCGGGATGCGCGCGATCATTGGCCGCACATGTATGTCGTGGATGCCGTGTCATACTTCAGCCGAGCGGGTCCTCGGCTGGTCGATGGCGTGGAGCTCCTGGCCGCCATCCTGCACCCAGAACTGAATCAGCCGGTCGATTCAACAAAAGCGATCAAACTTAGAACCACGGTCTTCGCCATGGATGCCGCATCATGACTACTGCTGACGCGCAAGCCCACTGTACGGCCTACACGAAGAAAAGCGGCAGCAACTTTTATTACTCATTCCTATTTCTGCCCAAAACCAAGCGCGAAGCGATGTACACCGTCTATGCCTTCTGCAAAGCGGTGGACAGCGCAGTCGATGAACCGCCGGCCGGCAGCAATCCGAAGGAAGAACTAAAACGATGGCGGAGCGAGCTTGATGCGGTGTATGGAGGCACACCGACCTTTCCCATCACCGTGAGTCTCGCGCATCATGTCAAGGCCCTCTCTATCCCCAAAGCCTACTTTGAAGAACTGATCAAGGGCGTAGAAATGGACCTGTTCAACAATCGCTACGTCACGTTCGATGAATTGTCCCTGTATTGTTACCGCGTCGCCTCTGTGGTGGGCCTCATTTGCTTGCACATCTTCGGCGTCACGTCGCCCCGCGCACAGGATTATGCCGTCGATCTTGGCATGGCCTTCCAGATGACCAACATCCTTCGTGACCTGGGCGTCGACGCGGATCAAAACCGCATTTACCTTCCGCTCGACGATCTGCGCGCGTGCAACTATCCTGAGAAGGCCATGCTGCAAAAAACGTATTCGCCGGAATTCAAGACGTTGATGCAACAGGAGGCCGCCCGGGCTCATTACTATTATGAAAAGGCCCACGCCCTCTTCATCGCGCTGCCACGGCTTGAACGCCGGGCCCTCACCGTGGCGGAAATTATGCGCGGTGTCTACAGTCGAATTTTGGGAAAGATCGAACAATCCGGCTATCAAGTTTTTGGGCCGCGCATCAGCCTCTCGACTTCCCATCGTCTGGCCATTGCATTGAGCATCTGGCTTCGCTCCCGATTCTCGTGACCACTCCGCCGACACGATCTGTGGTCGTCCTCGGCACCAGTCTCGCCGGTTTGGCTGCCGCCTACGAACTGGCTCGACTAGGGTATACCATCGCCATCCTGGATGACCGAGGCGGACCGACCGATCTGCTTTCACAGCCGCCCAATCAACCGACCTATATACTGAGTTGTTACCAAGAAACCTTGGCACTCTTGCAGTCCCTTGACGCTGGAACCGGCAACGCACCACAGGACACAGAACTCCCCTTATTGTTCCGACGCTCTGACGGCCAGATCGCGTCGTACCGCAGTTCACGGTTGCCGGGGCCGGTTCATTGGCTGTGGGGACTCGCTAGATTTACAGGACTGTCCCGTGCCGACCGCTGGCGCCTGTTGTCTTACCTGGAACAACTGTGGGAAGAGGCGGTTGCTCTTCCTTCCGATCTGGGACAACGGGTTGCCGACGAATGGCTGATTTCCGCCGGCCAGAGTCGAGAGGCACGGGAAACGATTTGGGCTCCACTCGCCCTGTGGTTGACCGGTAACAGGTTGACCGATGTATCTGCAGCGGTGTACGTGGAGATCCTCTCCAAGGCCTTCCTCACTCGGCAACCGTTCACCGGCGTCACACAGCTCTCAGGAAACTCTCCCGAAGGCGGCATAACAGATGGACGGCTCTACGACCGGTTCACAACTCCGCTCACAAGATCATTGATAGCAATGGGAGCGGACATCTGGTCGTTCGGGGAATCGCACCAGCTCCAGTTCGAAGGACAACGTGTCGCCGGCATTCGCTTCCCCAACGGCCGGCTGCATCAGGCGGAGTGGTACATCGCCGCCCTGCCTCACCACGAGCTGCTGGCACTGCTTCCGGAGCGGCTCCTCACACGGTATGCCTATTTCTCGCAGATGAACAATTTAATGGGCCTGCCGGGACTGACCGTCCAATTCACATGCCAATGGGCGGCCCAAGCCCCTCGGCTCATCCTTCTGCCTGAGCGGTCGTTCCACCAACTGAGTCTCACCCCGTTCGGTCCCGTTTTCGTTAACGTTCGTCTCTCAACCATGAGCAATCCGATCGTGGAGGCCATGAGCGAGGCCGACATCAGGGAGATCGCACAGACTGAACTCGGGATGGTGCTGCCGGAACTTCCGGCAGACTCCATTCGATCAGTTGACATTATTCGGGAAGAACACGCATCGTTATCGCTCCAGCCGGGCACTGCCATGCTGAGGCCTATCCAGCGCAGTCCGATTCACAATCTGCTCGTCGCCGGTGCCTGGACCGACACCGGATGGCCCGCCAATGTTGAGAGCGCGGTCGTCAGCGCCAAGCGCTGCGTGGAGATCATCGCCGGCCAATCACCTTGACCTCACGCTCATCGAATGTTGGGAGTGACCAATGATCTCTTTGCTCTATCGGATGGTCTTTGCAGTCGCGTGGATGAGCGCCGTCAGCCGTGCACAAAGTCCATACGAGCGCGGAGTCTATCCGAGCGGGATGAGCCAGCGTGATGTCCAGCGGGATCATATGGAGTGCGAGTACAAAGCGAGGTTGGCGAACGACTAGCACTTCTATAGGCAGAGTTCGCCGTTTCCATTTGGCTCTGGGCCTCAAAGTCCAGCCGACCATGCGCGCACGCTGCATGGCATCTCGACCATCAATGCCATGCGCGATACCTGCTTGGCGGCGAAGGGAGACCGAG
>JACPZN010000289.1 GCA_016195505.1 Nitrospirota bacterium
GAGCGAAGATCGCCGTGAGTGCCACATACAACCATTTAGCAAATCCGTTCATGAGAGTGTTGTGAGGATCTTGAGGAGTTCTTGGTCCATCGCACGGGTTAATATCCGAAGCAGTGGTAATATAGCTCTGACGCGGTAGCAGAAAGCGTAAACGTAACTGACGCGTTTGAACGAGCTGATTGGTACACGGTTACGTTCGCGTTTGTATTAGCAACACAAGCTGGGATTCCTGGCCAAGTGTGTCCAAAACTTAAGGTACAGGCTGTCGGGGAACCAGTTCCAAGAGATACTGCACCATCGGTATCATTGCCAGATAAGGCCGGGTTAGTACCACAAGTAGATACCGTTGTGGTTGAGCCATTATTTGATGTCAATATATGGTCTGATACCGCCATTCCATACGATGTCGTTGTTGGTAGCCCAAGAGAGAGATACGAGATAGTTATAGACCCATCGCTCATAGCTGCGGCTCCACCACCTGCGGTGGTGCTCGTCGAAGTCATCGTGCTCTTCATATATGAAGATCCTCCACCTCCACCACCATCTGCCGATGAACCGGCGCCGCCTCCGCCGCCACCGTAGAATCCTCCTCCTCCTCCGCCGCCTCCGTTATTAGGAGAACCAGCAGATTCACCATTACCGCCTTGCCCAGCTGATCCTGTTTGGCCAGAACATCCCTGACATCCTCCACCTGCAGTCTGAGATCCGCCAATACCGTATCCTGAGCCACTGCCGTTAGTACCCGATGTTCCTCCTCCCTGTCCACCCGCACCATCTTTTGCAGCTCCTCCGCCGCCGGCCGCGGCAATAACCACTGAGGTAGTAGCATAGGTGTTCGCTGATGAGAACCACGTCAATACGCCTCCGCCTCCGGCAGCCTGAGCGCCAGAGGCATTGGCGCCGCCTCCGCCGCCACCGTAACCAGCAGAACCACCTGTGGTCCCGCTAGACTGTCCGCCATGTCCTCCGACGTTGTAGTAATAAGTCGTTCCGGGAGTAACGGTATAAGTGCCTGCGGTAATTCCACCTGGAGCGCCACCGGTTCCTGAGTTGTTATGTCCGCCTCCCGCACCTTTTACAACGATCGACACTGATGTTACCCCTGCTGGAGCTGTCCAACTTCCAACTGAACCCGTATAGCCATACGAGTCGGTCTTGCTTAAGAGAAAGTTGTTCGCATTCCCGACAACAATAGACGAAGATGCAGTCGTTAGCGCAAGCTGATTGGTCGACGAGGTAAAGGTGAAGTTAGTGTTCCCGGCCAATGCGCTGCCTGAATTGAACTGAACGCTTGAGGTGGAACCCGCTACAGAAGCACCTGCGGCAGGGGAACTCGTCCACGCACTTCCATTCGACGTGAGCACATTTCCAGAGGTACCAGGCGCCACACTCGACACACTCGACCCATTACTTACCAAAGCGCCCGTCGATGGGAGTGCTTGCGTTGCCATGGCTCCCAGTCCGAGATTCAATCGAGACGTGGTTGCATTCGCAACGTCACCCAGGTTGTTAGCCCTGAAGGTAAAGGTTGTGCTTGCAACCGTAGCAGTGTCTGTAAGTCCAAGCAAAGTAAGCTGAGTCGAGGTTGAGTTGACAGCCCATGTTCCTCCAGAAACCGATGCGAACCCTGTTGAAGTGTGTGTATCAAGCCCGAGGCCGCCGTTCGTGGGCGTGAGAGGAAAGCTGATTGTAGCGCCATTCACCACCAGATTCGTGGTGGTTGCGGTTGTTGCGGTGATCCCGGTGAATGTGGGAGTGGCGCTTATCCCGATTGCTCCGGTTCCGTTGTTGTACGTGATCGGAGACGTTCCAGAAAGGGACGTGAGTTTGATGTAATTGGAATCATTCGTGAAATATCCGACATTCGAAGGGATCGTGAGCGTGTGAGTGGTTCCCGTGGATGAAAACCCGAACGAATTGGTACCCGTCGAGGTTGCAAAGGTCTGAGTTGAGGTGGTGAGGCCGTTCAAGGACTGTAGACCGGCTCCAGCAACGCCACAATCGCCACCAGTGCCAGTTACGTGCCCGGATGAGTCTACGTGGAGGCATTGGTTAGAACCCGTTATCCCCGAGATCGTAAGAGCTGAGGTGGTCGCCGTGGTGGCTACGAGGTTCCCCGCTACATTGCCGGTCACATTTCCCGTGACGTTTCCAGTGAGAGGGCCGGAGAATCCCGTCGCCGTAAGAAGACCTGTCGACGGATTGAAATAGAGTTTCGAGGTTGATATCTTCGCGGCGTAGTTCCCGCCGGCCGTCGGCGTCCACAGCGGGTACATGGTCGCGTTGGTCGTGGTGTCGTCCGCATTATTCACAGGGACCGTGATTGCCGCTGAACCGTCGAAGTTCGTTCCGTTGATCGCTCTGGTGGTCGTGAGCTTCGCAGCGCTCCCGGTGGTGTTCTGGTTAAGGGTTGGGACATCCGTTGCAGCCATCGCACGGAATGAAGGGGCACCCGCCGAACCACTTGGACCCGCAAAGAAGTATCCCTGGGATGTGGTGGTCACTCCTACGCCGCCCAGTGAAA
>JACPZN010000267.1 GCA_016195505.1 Nitrospirota bacterium
AAACCTCTGAGGACTATCTGTATGGGATTGATCTCTACAATTTCGCCTATTGGTGGGAATCACACGAGATCTTCGAAGGATTTTGGCATGTGGTGGGACACGACACCGAGCAGGGCAACTTCTTCCAAGCCCTCGTTCAGCTCGCTGCGGCCAACCTAAAACACTTTCTTAATAACCCTGTCGCAGCACGCAACCTTTTCCGCGGTGGAATCATTCGATTGCAGAACGTTCCTCCCTTATATATGGGCATCGACGTAGCTCACCTGATAGAAGCGTTACAAGACCATCTGATCAGTTCCCGTCCGTATGCTCCGCTCATTGTCTTAGAAGAACGGCGAGAGAAGCAGGAAGCGGAAAAGTAAAAACTTAGTGGTAGGACTCGGAATCGGACGGAAACTTTCCCTGCTCGACCTCTTCCTTATAACGACGGAGCGCCTGTAGCGCATCTGCTTTGAGGTGAGCATAGGGCTTGACAAACTTTGGGACAAATTCATCGAAGAGCCCGAGGAGATCGTAGAGCACGAGGACTTGGCCGTCGCAGTGCGGTCCTGCACCGATACCGATGGTTGGAATTGAAACGGATTCGGTAATCTTCTTGGCCAAGCTGGTGGGAATGGCCTCCAGGACGATTGCGAATGCTCCGGCGGTTTCAAGGGCTTTCGCATCCTCCAGCAGCATGGTAGCCTGGTCTTTGACTTTCCCCTGGACTTTGTAGCCTCCTAGGGCATGCACCGATTGGGGCGTCATGCCAAGGTGCCCCATGACGGGAATTCCGATGCTCGTCATGGCTTTGACTCGATCCACCATGACCGCGCCGCCTTCCAACTTCACAGCGATGGCTCCGGCTTGCAGAAACCGGCCGGCATTGCGCACAGCCTCTTCCGTGCTGGCCTGGTAGGACATGAAAGGCATGTCGCCGATCACCAAGGTCCGTTGAGCCGCGCCCGCCACAAGCTTGGTATGGTAGAGCATGTCATCCATCGTCACGGAGAGCGTATTGGGTTTTCCTTGCACGACGACTCCGAGCGAATCCCCAACTAGAATGGCACTGACCCCAGCTTGCTCCACAATGCGCGTAAAGAGCGCGTCGTAGGCTGTCACCACGATCAGCTTCTTCTTATCCCGCTTGTGCTGTTGAAATTCAGGAATCGTCATCAGCCTAGCTCCGCTTTGGTGATGATGTCGGCCAACCGGTGCGTTGCTTTGATCGCCATGATATGGACGCCATCGCAGTAGGGTCGCACGGCCTTGATGGTCCGCACGGCAATCTCGACCCCGAGGTCTTCAGCCTTATCTCCTGCCGCCTTGAGCTCGTGGATCATCTCCTTGGGAATTGAGACGCCCGGAATGTTCGCGTTCATGAACTCCGCCATCTTATAGTTACGCAACACCAGAATGCCCGCAAGCACTTTCACCTTGAACGGCCGGACCGCTTTCATGAAACTCGCAAACTGTTCTGGATGATAGATCGCCTGAGTCTGGAAGAACTGCGCTCCTGCCTTCACCTTCACCTCGAACTTCGCCAGCATCGGTCCGAGCGGATCTGCTTCCGGCGTCACGGCGGCACCAATCGTAAAGGCTGTCGAACCATCCAGCTTATTGCCCGCCATATCCCGCCCATTGTTCAGCCCCTGCACGAGCTGCATCACTTGAACGGAATCGAGATCGTAGACCGGCTTAGCTTCCTTGTGATCACCGACCGTCGGATAGTCGCCTGTGAGACATAGGATATTGCGGATGCCGAGGATGTGGGCGCCCATCAGATCCGACTGCATTGCGATTCGATTTCGATCACGACAGGTCAACTGCATCACGGGATCGTGTCCAAGCTCGTAAAGAAGACGACAGACCGGGAGGGACCCAGCACGCACCACGGCGGCGGTGTTATCGGTGACGTTTACCCCGTGCACACGCCCCACCAGCTGCTTGGCATTATCCAGCACGGAGGAGATGTTGGTCCCCTTGGGAGGGTTGTACTCAATCGTGACAGCGAACGTACCCTGATCGAGGGCGTCTCTCAGTCGTCGCGGCGCCTTACTCATACACCACCCCTTACCATCGTCCGTTCTTCTTTCTCTTATTCCCAGTGCAGGGTGTTGCGGATTCTCCTGCGCGCATGCACCGAGCACCGCCATTGCATGCGGCCCTACTTCAGGTCCTGCCTGCGCGGGGCACGAGCAAAGAATCCGCAAAGCACTGCACACTCTCCTTCACTTCATGCCTGCTGTTCTCTTTGCAGACTCCACTGTATTCTCAAGCAACATTGCGATCGTCATCGGACCGACCCCGCCGGGCACGGGACTGATCCAGCCGGCTTTTTGACTGACCGGCTCAAAATCTACATCGCCACATAATTTGCCCTCGGGAGTTTTGTTTGTTCCCACATCGATGACGACTGCCCCTTCCCGTACCATGTCGGCCGTCACAAACCTGGCTTTCCCGATAGCCACGAGCAGCAACTCAGCTTCCCGACAGACCGCCGGAAGATCTTTAGTCTTCGAATGGCAGATCGTGACCGTGGCGTTTCGCTGTAAGAGCATCAGCGCCAACGGCTTGCCCACAATATTGCTCCTCCCCAACACGACAGCACGTTTCCCTTCGATCGACACTCCGGCAGACTCAATCATCTTGATGACACCCTTTGGCGTGCAGGCCTCGAAAACAGGATGGCCCTCGACCAGCCGACCCAAGTTATAGGGATGAAACCCATCTGCATCTTTCAAAGGGGAAACGGCCTCCAGAATGACTTTGCTATCGATGTGTTTAGGCAAAGGGAGCTGAACGAGAACCCCATGAATCTCTTGATCGGCATTCTTCTTCTCGATCAACGCCAGCAGTTCGGCCTGCGTCGTGCTCGCCGGCAGTTTGTGGTCATCAACATGGATACCGGCCAGTTCACAAGCCTTCTGTTTGTTTCTGACATAGACCTGTGATGCGGGATCGTCACCGACAAGGATCGTCGCGAGGCCCGGCTTGATGCCTTTTTGCGCAAGAAGCTCCGCCGACTCTTTTGCCAACCGATCACGTACTTGTTGGGCCAACGCTTTGCCGTCAATCAATCGTGCTGCCACAATCTCCTCCCCTTGCTCTGCGTCTGTTGAGCGAAAAGTGTGGGCACCTTAGCAGGGCAATTTTATCCAAGTCAACGCTCTGCTTCGCTAAATACGAGAGGCGGGGCAAGAGGTACGAGGTCGGGCTATTGCGATCATTTTTCATCTCGCCCCTTGCCCATTGCCCCTCACGTCTCGTCCCTCTTCCTTGACAGCCTCTTCGTCCGTTGGCTACGATGTTCTCTGAACATCATCCAAAGCCACCTAATTTGAACACCCCACCATCGTCCTTGAAGGTTCGCCATCAATTGTGCTGCAGTGTGTTGCTCTCAGCACTCGGACTCGGCCTTGCGTTACCCAGTGAAGCCGCCCAGGTCACTGGCCTGGAATCACCCAACAGTTTCGTCGGTGACCCGCTGGGGAAAGAATATTTCATCTCAAACATTAATGGAGAGCCGGAGGCCAGGGACAACAACGGCTTCATCACAAAGCTGGATGCTGGGGGGAGGGTCATCAACCTCAAGTTTATCCAGGGCGGTTTCGCGGATGTCCTCCTACATGCCCCCAAGGGTTTGGCCCTCGTAGGACAGATTCTTTACATCGCGGACCTCGATCAGCTCAAAGGTTTCGACAAGACCACAGGAAAGCTGCTCGTTACAGTTTCATTCACTGCACCATCGCCGCAGGGACGCGTCTCGTTGACCGACGTCGCAGCCGGACCAAGCGGCCTTCTGTATGCCTCAGACCAAGCAGCCAACTCAATCTACCAGATCGAGACTGCCACCAACCATCGGGTCACTCTCCTCATTCACGACGACCGACTTGCCGGACCAGCCGGAGTCGCAGTTCATCCCAAGACAAACCATCTTATCGTTGTGAGTTGGGACAAAGGAAAAATTCTGGAGATTACTCCCGAAGGGCAACTTGCAGAACTAGAGTCGAACGGATTCTTCACCAGCCGCTTCCAAAACTTGAGCGGGGTTGATTTCGATCGATGGGGGAATATGTACGTGTCGGACTTCACGAAAGGAAAGATTTGGCGCATGACCAGAGACAATCGATTCCAAGTCATTGCCGAGTATCTGCCGACACCCGCTGATATCAGCATCGATCGCGTGAATAACCTGATTCTTGTCCCCTATCACTATGCCCATGCCGCCGAGATGAACGGACTTGAAGCGCCGTCCGATGGGAAGCCCAAGGCCGAAAAACGCACGCTGGCAGATTATGGGTTTATTCCCCCGCCGTCCAAGTCAACACCGGAAGGGGCTACGAAGAAATGAGCCTGTGCGTCTATTGTAAACAACGCAAAGGCAAGCGCCCCTGTCCAGCCCTCGGAGGTTTGATCTGCAGTCCCTGCTGCGGAGAACATCGTATCGTACGGGTATCGTGTCCGAGTGATTGCGCCTATCTGGACAGCGGAAGTGACTATCAGCAGAAACGACTGGCCGAACAGTTCATGCCCGTTCGGCGGGACTTTTATCGGGAACTGGGCGAATTCTGCGGCAACAAAGCTGTGGGGCTGTTTAATCTCATTGAGGTCATCACGTTCAGCTACTTTGAAGGGCGTCGAGATGGGCAGGATGCTGAGGTGGTGGCAGCGATTCAGGCACTCCGTCGCACGCTCAGTCCGTTACATGTCCCATCAACGCCCATGCCAGTCTTTGCGGAGCACCTCAGGAAGGAGTACGAGACATTCAAGAAGCAGAACCCTGAGCAGATTGCTGATTCGTCCAACGCGGCGGAAATTTTGGACCGCGCCATTCAGTTTGTCTCGGCGTTCTCAGGGAAGGATTTTCAGTCCCGCCGGTTTCTCGGAGGGCTTATCGGCTATGTAAAAGTTTATCATCCCCACATCGCCGAACAGCTCCAGAAGAAACATGAACCAGGCCACATCATTCTAGCGGGGCAGTCCTTCATGTCTCCGCCCGCCGCTCAAGCCCACACACATAGTCCAGACTGCGAACACCATCGCCACTAGGCAGTTTCGTTCTTCCTCGATTCAGCACGCCACCGCATTCATAGCCCTCTGCTGTAACACTTGCTCAACATGGCTTGCCAGGCGGAGATCCACTTCATTCGAGAGCGTAATGATCTGAATGCCAAATTCGCGCCCATGTACCCATCGCACCACTGCCTGATCAACATCGATACTACTTTCCTCATCCGGTAGCCAGAGCCGTACCATGACGATGGTATTGCGCGGAAGACCGGATGGCCCCTCGATTCGAAACCCATTCAACGAAAGATCGCGCACAACCGCTTGCCGAAACGAATTGCCGGTCAGGTAGCAGCTCGAATAATCAGTCAAGATTCGTCGGTACATGCGGCGCGTGACATAATGACTCATCGGGCGCTCCCTTGAGTGGCAAATGACGTATGCCAAGGATAGTCGCTGCGAGACGTTAGTAAAATCCTACGAAAGCCCCCCCTCGAAAGTAGGGAGTCCTGCTAACACCATAAGACATTCAATGCGGTTTAATTGGATTGAATGGAGGAAGGATAGCCGAGAAGAACACGCCCCGGGTCGGACGTGTGATAAGGGATGAGGGCAGAAACGACTACTCAACGATCGTGACCGTCATCTCCACACGCTCTTTGGGATTGTCTCGCTCATCTCGGGCCAAGTTGACGATCTTATCGGCCACGCCGATTCCCTTCGTGACTTCGCCGAATACGGAGTACTTGCGATCCAAAAACCGAGAATCTTCCACCACGATAAAAAACTGCGAGCCGGCCGTGTCCGGATCGGCTGCCCTAGCCATAGACAGGATGCCCCGCTTATGCGGAATGTCACTGAACTCCGCTTTCACAGTGATCGGATTCCCCTTTTCGTCGTTGGGTCCACCCTGACCGTAGGTATCCTTCTTGAGCGAGTCCTTGGTATTGGGATCACCACCCTGAATCATGAAGCCGGGAATGACGCGGTGAAAAATGGTCCCATTATAAAAGCCGGATTTCGCCAGCTTGATGAAATTGTCGACGTGTTTCGGTGCAACGTCCGGATAGAACTTCACTTCAATGTCGCCGAACTTCGTCTTGATGATCGCCCGAGGCCCTTTTGGAACCTCAGCCTTTGGAGCCGGCGCCTTATCTGCGGCTGCAACCAGTCCGCCGCTCGGAAAACACAGAACAGCCCACGCCAGCACCGCCGCAAGCATCAGGAACCCCGTGCGCTTCTGCATCGTCAACCTCCCTTATCACAACACTTACGCTCGTTCCACGATGTTAGCACGAACTTATCGCATCAGCGCTCAACCTGTTCCAGGGCCTGTTGCGCTGCCACCTGTTCCGCTTCCTTCTTGCTGTGTCCCTGCCCAACTCCAACGACCTTGCCGGCCACTTGCACTTCAACTTCGAACAGCTTCTGGTGATCCGGTCCCGTCTCGCGCACAGTGACATACTGGGGCAACAGTTCGTGGTGCCTCTGGCACCATTCCTGAAACTGCGTCTTGTAGTCACCCTCTCCGGGATTTTCCTCCAAGGATTCGATCCGACGCAATTCCTCCGCCAGCGCATCAAGCGTAAAGGCACGACTGGCCTCCAGTCCTCCATCGAGATAGACCGCGGCAATCACGGCCTCCAACGCATCGGCGAGCAATGAGGCCTTCTCTCGCCCGTTCGAGAGTTCTTCGCCACGCCCGAGCCGCAGGCGAGCACCAAGATCCAGCCGCCTGGCAGCGTCGGCCAACGAGGTTTCACTCACAAGCTTGGCTTTAAGCTTCGACAGAGCGCCTTCAGTCAAGTGAGGATACCGAGTCGCCAGATGATCGCTGACGATGAGCGACAAGACGGCATCCCCCAAAAATTCAAACCGCTCGTTATGCTTTCGATCCGGGCTCTTGCGTTCATTTACATGAGACTTGTGTGTGAGCGCTTCGACGAGAAGAGCCTTGTCAGTAAATTGATATTTCAGCGGGGCGGGAGAGGAGTCGGCCGAGAAAGCCGGTGTCATTGTCATGAACACACTAGGCATCCAAGCGCCTGAAGATCAAACAGGCATTGACGCCGCCGAAGCCAAAGGAGTTGGACAAGGCCACCTTGATGGCTACCCGCCTTGCTTTGTTGGGGACATAATCCAGGTCACAAGCCGGATCCGGATTTTCAAGATTGATCGTGGGCGGAAGAATCCCATGGAACAGCGCCAGGACGCTGAACACCGCTTCGACCCCTCCCGCTGCACCGAGCAAATGTCCGGTCATAGATTTTGTCGAGCTCACTGGGATACGGAAGGCTTGTTCACCAAACAAACTCTTGATCGCGCGGGTTTCAATGGCGTCGGCCATCGTGGACGTACCGTGGGCGTTGATATATCCAACCTGGTCTTTCCCAATCCCGGCATCTTTGAGCGCCAATTCCATGCAACGGACAGCTCCCTCACCCTCTTCAGGTGGGGCCGTAATATGGTACGCATCACTGTTCATCCCGTATCCGACCACCTCGCCGTAGACTCTTACGCCGCGTCGACGGGCATGCTCCAATTCTTCGATCACCACCACACCGGCCCCCTCACCGAGCACAAATCCGTCTCGATCTTTGTCGAACGGACGGCTCGCCCGCCTCGGTTCATCATTCCTGAACGACAAAGCCTTTGCCGCCGCGAACCCCGCGACTCCCAGCGGCGTAACCGCCGCTTCGGCGCCACCCGCGACCATGACATTGGCGTCACCCCGCTGGATCAGGCGATACGCATCCCCGATACAATGGTTGCCTGTGGCACAAGCCGTCACCGCGCAGGAGTTGGGTCCCTTCGCGCCGATCCGAATCGCCACCTGGCCGGACGCGAGATTGATGATCGTCATTGGAATGAAGAACGGTGAAACTCGACCAGGCCCTTTTTCTTTGAGCACACTGTGGTAATGCTCAATCGATCCAAGCCCACCGATCCCGGACCCGATGTAGACCCCCACCTTGGTTGCTTCTTCGGGGGCCACTTTTAGACCGGCATCATCCACCGCCAATTGGGCGGCGCCCACGGCGTAGTGGATGAATGTGTCCATTTTCTTGATTTCTTTTTTCTCGATGAACTGAGCAGGATCAAAGTCCCTGACCTCGCCCGCGATCCGGGCGTCATATCCGGTTGGGTCGAACTTGGTGATCCGGCTGATCCCTGATTCCCCGGCACAGAGAGCCTTCCAGGTTTTTTCGACACCCGTACCTAGTGGAGTGACCAGCCCCAAACCGGTCACGACGACGCGTCGTGTGGGTCGATCAGACATGATAGAAGCCGTGCCCTAGGATTTTTCCTTGATGTAATCCAAGGCTTTCCCGACCGTGAGAATTTTCTCGGCATCTTCATCAGGAATTTCGATCGCAAACTCCTCTTCGAGGGCCATCACCAGCTCGACGGTATCAAGCGAATCGGCCCCAAGGTCTTCGACAAAGGACGCCTCCGGCGTCACTTCATCCTCTTCTACACCGAGTTGCTCGGCAATGATCTTCTTCACACGCTCTTCAACTGTCGCCATTGCTATGCCTACCTCCTTCCCCGATGTGACTCCCTGTCCACCGCCGCATGGGGATCTGTGACGGCCGTAGGTCGATAAAAATCCAAATACTCACACCATCAACATTCCGCCGTTAACGTGCAGCACATGACCCGTAATGTAGGCCGCGTCTTCCGACACGAGGAACCGCACGGCCGCCGCGATATCCGCCGGCGTGCCCAACCGACCCAGCGGAATCTGTTTCTGAAGCGTCTCCTTCACATCGGCCGGCAGCCCATGCGTCATCGCCGTGTCGATGAAGCCTGGCGCCACGGCATTCACTGTAATATTGCGGCTGGCATATTCTCGTCCAACCGTTTTCGTGAATCCGATGACGGCCGCTTTCGATGCTGCGTAGTTAGCCTGCCCTACATTGCCCATCACTCCGACGATCGAGGCGATGTTGACGATGCGACCATACCGCTGCTTGGTCATCTGCTGCAAGACCGCCTTCGTGCAGTTGAAGGTTCCGTTGAGATTGACCTGCAGCACGAGGTTCCAATCCTCCTCCTTCATCCGCAACAACAATCCATCGCGCGTGATCCCAGCATTGTTTACGAGAATGTCGATCTTCCCCCAGACCTTGAGGACCTGCTCGGCCATCGCCTTGGTCTCGTTGGCGTCGGCGACGTTGACCTTCACATTCAGCGCCTTCCGCCCCAGTTTCTCGACCGCGCTGACCGTCTCTCGCGAACGGCCAGGGTCGAGATCCGCCACAGCAATATCTGCACCGGCCCGAGCAAGGCTCTCGGCAATGGCTTGTCCAATGCCTTGGGCCGCTCCCGTCACCACTGCGACTCTTCCTTGCAACGACATGCGATCTTTCTTCCTTGTTAGACGTCGATTAGGACGCGGGCCGAGTTCCCAAGGCACTCAGAGTGGCATCCAGCGACTTGGGATCATTGACGTTGAGCAATTTGACGTCCGGGAGGATGCGCTTAATGCGACCGGTCAGCACCGTGCCGGGACCGACTTCGATGAACGTGGTCACACCCATCTTTCCCATCGTGTGGACCGTATCTTCCCACAACACAGAGGAGGGCAATTGTCGCACAAGGGAAGCCTGAATGTCGGCAGCTCGGCTGATCGCCTTCGCCTCCGCATTGTTGATGAGAGGCACCTTGAGATCCGACCATTGCACCGCAGCCAAGTCCTTCGCCAATCGATCCGCCGCCTTCTGCATCAGCGGTGTATGTACCGGTACACTCACCGGCAAATGGATTGCTTTTCTACAACCTTTTTCTTTCGCCAACTCGATGGCCCGTTCAACCGCCGCCTTTTCACCGGCTATCACGACCTGGCCTGGCGAATTAAAATTCGCAGCTGCAACGACTCCGACCGTCGAGGCTGCCCGACAGACTTCCATGACGGCTTGGGACGTCAACCCCAGCAGCGCCGCCACAAGGCCTGTTCCAGAAGGTACCGCCTCCGACATGTATCGGCCGCGTTCTTGGACCAGTCCAACCGCATCCCGGAACGATACACCGCCTGCTGCTACTAACGCCGAGTATTCACCCAAACTATGGCCCGCAACCGCAATCGGTTTGACTCCAGCCGGCTCCAATGTCTTTAGCGCGGCGATACTGGCCACCAATAGCGCGGGCTGCGTGTATTCCGTCAGATTGAGCCGTTCAGCCGGTCCTTCAAAACAAAGCGCAGCCACGTCATATCCCAACAGAGAAGATGCTTCGTCATACACACGTTTCAAGTCAGGGAAAGCTCCGCACAGAGCTTTTCCCATCCCAACTGATTGCGAACCTTGTCCAGGGAAAACCAGCCCGATTCCTGAAGCCATAACTGGTTAGATATCTTAGAAATCCCTTGGAATGTCAACGGGAAAAAGTTTGGGGGGGGCTATTAGCCACTCGCCTTAGCGATCGGCGACGGTTTCTTATTCTTGAGCCGAGCGCTGATCGCTCATCGCTACTTCCATGCTACTTCCATTACCATCTAATCATCGCGGAAGCCCATGTCAGTCCCGCCCCAAACGCCCCGAGCATCACCAACGATCCGTCCTTGATACGCCCCGTGCGAACCGCTTCATCCAACGCTATGGGAATCGACGCAGCCGACGTGTTGCCATAGCGATCGAGATTCAGCATGACCTTCTCAATCGGAAGGTCGAGTCGTTCTACCACGGCCTTAAGAATCCGGACATTGGCCTGGTGGGGTACGTAGAGAGCAAGATCTTCCACGCGGAGATGATTGGCCTCCAGTGTCTCACGGGCGATCTCTTCCAACGTCCGCACAGCAACCTTGAAGGTTTCATGCCCCTTCATCTTGATGTACTGCATGCGCTCAGTAATGACTTTTTCAGAGGGTGGAGTGCGTGAGCCTCCTCCCGGAACCGCGATCAATTCGCAAAGATTCCCGTCGGAGCGAAGATGAGTTGAGAGAATCCCCCGCTCTCCGTCACTGGCACTGACGACAGCCGCTCCCGCTCCATCTCCAAATAAGACGCACGTGTTGCGATCGGTCCAGTCGGTGATGGCGGACATGACTTCCGATCCGATTACCAGCACATGGTGCATCCCGGTCTTCACGTACGCATCGGCCACCGAAAGCGCATAGATAAATCCGCAGCAGGCCGCAGAAAGATCGCAGGCTGCCGCCCTGGTCGCGCCGAGTTGGTGCTGCACCAAACAGGCCGTTGCCGGGAGAGGGTAGTCGCCTGTACAGGTGGCCACCAAAACCATATCGAGATCGGTTGCCGCGAGACCCGCCGCTGCCAGCGCCCGTCTCCCGGCCTGAACGGCCAGGTCAGAGCAGGCCTCCCCTGCGCCGGCGATACGTCGCTCCCGGATCCCCGTCCGCTCACGAATCCATTCGTCGGATGTGGCGACCATACGTTCGAGGTCCGCATTGGTCAGCACTCTCGTGGGTGCGTACGAGCCTGTTCCGGCAATACGGGCTTTCATGTCTCCAGTTCCACCGGTGGACGCGAGAGACTCTCTTCAATATTTCGTTGAATGCGCTCCCGTACGCGGCCTTCGGCCATGCCCTTGGCCCGTCGGATCGCATTCTTAATGGCCTTGGCCGACGAACGGCCATGACAAATCATCGTAATTCCATTGACCCCCAGCAACGGCGCGCCGCCGAATTCGGCATAGTCGATTTTCCGTTTGAGGTTCAGCAGAGGGCCCGCGATCAAGGGATAGGCCAATCGCCCGAGGAAGGAGTCTGAAATTTCCGAGAGCAGAAGTTTCTTGATCATTTCGGCGACGCCCTCGGAAATTTTCAAGGCGACGTTCCCGATAAAGCCGTCGCACACCACGACGTCCGCGGTCCCGCTGTAGACATCGCGCCCCTCGACATTGCCCACAAAGTTCAGGGATCCCGCCTTCAGTAGTTTAAACGCTTCTTTTGTGACTTCATTTCCTTTGCTGTCCTCTTCGCCGATACTCAGGAGACCGACGCGGGGATTCGGCTTGCCGAACAGATGTTTGCCGTATTCATTGCCCATCAAGGCAAACTGTTCGAGATCTTTGGCGCTGCAGTCGACGTTCGCGCCAACATCGAGCATGATTGCCTCTCCTGTAACCGTCGGCAAACTGGTGGCAATGGCCGGGCGTTCCACTCCCTTCGTCAGTCCCAAGACAAAGAACGACGCTACCATGCTGGCGCCTGTATTGCCCGGACTCACGAGCGCATCAGCTTCACCATTCTTCACCAGCTCGGTCGCGATCCAAATCGACGAATCCCGTTTCTTTCGGGCCATCGCCGCCGGCGATTCATGCATACCAACGACCTGGGGAGCATGGCGAATGGAAAGACGGGAATCGAGGCAGCTGAGACGATCGCATTCCCGTTTCAGTATGGTTTCGTCGCCGACGAGAATGACCTCGACGTCCACTTCCTTGGCAGCCTGGAGGGCGCCCTCGATACAGGGAGCGGGGCCATGGTCACCCCCCACCGCGTCGAGCGCGATCTTCATGCGAGATGGTGTGCTCACAGATGATGTTGGGAAAACTGGCTGAACACTCGTCGCCTCTGTGGCCCAGTCAGACGTGCGGAGAGCTTAGCGCAATGGACCGATTTGCACAACGGATGGTCATTACCGACACCTGCAACGCGAGAACGATACTTGGGTCCAGGCGCGTCTTGACGCGCCAGGGTCGCGCGGGTGTAAAAGAGCACGTTCCACCATCCGTCAAGATTCTTCGACTTGAATGACGGCCTTGCCCTTATAGGTCCCGCAATTCAAGCAGGTGTAGTGCGGAAGCTTCAACTCGTGACACTGGGGACACACGGACATCCCTGGGGGTGTCATGCGCAGTTTCTGGGTGCGACGCTTGTCGCGTCGTGCCCGTGAATGTTTATGTTTCGGATTGGGCATGGCAACTCCTTCTTCGGTCGACAGTGACAGCTCTATGAGCGATCGGCTGGCCCGCGTAACTTCGTTTTTGCGCTGCGCAGGACCTGGAACGGTCCGCTTGTCGGCTCGGCAGCACAGGAACACGGACCCTCATTCAAGTCTTTCCCACAGCGCGCGCATAACCCAAGACACTCCTCGGTACACAGCGGGTGCATCGGAGAGACCAGAATCAACTGCTCACGCAGCATCGGCGCCAGTTCAAGATGATCCCCCGCATAGTGATAGAGCTCGTCATTCTGCTCCTCCGGCTCCATCTCAACCGCCGGTGTCGCTTTTTTCTTCCGTGGATCGTCTCGTTTTGCGGCAGGTGCTGCCGCCTTCGCCTCGCGCTCATAAGCTACGCGCACGGAAAAAGCCACTGGATCGTCGAAATCTTTGAGACATCGCACGCATTGGCGAACCGCTGTCCCTTCCACAACTCCTGTTACACAGATGGTGCGCTCGACCGAGCGAAGATCCAGCCCTACCGCCAGCGTTCCACGTATGGACTCATCTGCCTCGGTGAGTCCCAACTCCTCACACGTAAGGTCTCCAGACAGCGAAAGCCCCTCTGCTGTGATATCTGCGATTTTGGGTGTCAGTAGATCCATCGTGATCCCCAGCGGCACGCCGCCGCCCCACTCCAGTATAGCGGAAGTGCCCGTCACGCTCGTTATCGCTCCTCTGCAAAGCTGATGATGGCGATATGCCGAGCGCGCTTGACCGCAACCGTCAGCTCACGCTGATGGCGCATACAGTTCCCAGAGATACGGCGCGGAACAATCCGCCCTCGTTCGGTGAGGAAATTCCTGAGCAGCCCGGCATCCTTGAAATCGATCGGTGCCTTCTCCAAGCAGAATCGACAGGGTCGTCTTCGCTGGAACAACCGGCCTCCGCCCCCGCCACGTTCACTGTCGTTTCGTTCCATCACTACCTCCTCGTACTGCGCAACTAGCCTTGTTCATCCATTTCATAGCCGGGCTCATCGTGGATTGGAGGTTCTGCACCGCCTGCACCGCCGCCGTCTTGACGTTTCGGCATGAAGGTCACAGTCTGCGCGACGACTTCATGCTTGCTACGCTTCTGACCATCTTCGGTTTCCCATCGGCGCTGCTGCAGCCGGCCCTCCACGATCGCCCCGTTGCCCTTGCTGAGATATTGCCCGCAATGTTCTGCCTGCTTGCCGAACACTACGATGTCGACAAAACAGACCTCTTCTTTCAGCTCTTCGCTCTGCTTGAACCGGCGGCTAACCGCCAGGCCGAAACTCGCCACGGGAGTCCCGCTCGGCGTATACCGTAGCTCGGGATTCCGCGTGAGATTCCCCATAAGAATGACTTTGTTAAATCCGGCCACCGTCAGACTCCTGAGCCGAGTGCTCTAACGGACGTCGTTCCACCAATTCCTTTTCGTGGTGGACCGTGAGGAACTTGATGATGTTGTCTTCCAACCGGTAGGCCCGTTCCAGTTCACCGACGGTGTTACTCGGAGCCCGAAAGTAGAAGTAAGCGTAGATGCCCTTCCGCTCGCGGCGCACTTCATAGGCAAGCTTCTTCTTTCCCAAGTTTTCGGCCTTGATGAACTGCGCGCCGGTCTTATCGGCCACGCCCTTCATCTTCTCGATGAGCGCTTTGGTCTCCTCGTCGGAGACGGACGGACGAATGATAAACAGAGACTCGTAGAGCTCCATGCAGCAATCCTCCTGGACAAAGGCCCCCGAACCAGTCGGGAGCGAGGTGTAGGGCGCCTATTTAGCGCAACGAACGCCGTACGCTAGCACAGGCCAAAACATCCTGTCAAATTAAGAACTTGAGTAATCTGATTTTTCCTATATCCCCTATCCCCTATCCCCCGATAGTGATACCTTTCAACCGAAATATGCGATGTCTCCTGCTTTGACGTACGTCTTTGCCTTCTAACCGGAATAATCCCTTCTTCTTTACTCTTGCCTTCGATCCGCATGAGATCATG
>JACPZN010000264.1 GCA_016195505.1 Nitrospirota bacterium
ACCTTGCGCTTGTCAAGGAAGCCCGCTCCACAACTGGACTCGACGGCCTGGAAAAACGACCTCTAACAACCCCTGCCCAACTACCGGGGCGTCGCCATCCAAATCGGCCATTTGCGCGATGCGGCGAGGTGGAAAACAGCTGCCGGCACCATTTCGATCGAACTGACCCGCAACCACCACAGCCGATTGGTGATCGAGTATCGACAGCGCCAACCAGCGCGCCCTGCATGAAACTGCGGCGCTCCAATCTCAGGTCGGGATGTCGCGTGTTCCGTCGTAGGATGCGCGGGATTGGAAGGAGAACTTCACGATATCGCCGTCCTTGACAGGCGAATCCTCCGTGCCGATCTTCTTGTTCACGGTGATGAGGGCTTCACGATTCCTGATGAAGGGGAGCAAGTCGCCAAGCTGGTCCTGATTCGCCTCAATCAGTTTCTTGACCGTCGTGGGTTCGGCGACTTTTACTTCAACTTCTCCGCCACCGACCGCATTGCGCAATGTATTACCCAACACCAGCACAGTCACCATGGGGTTTTCATCCTTTTACGGCAGGAACAGATGGCTAAAGGCATATGACGCATGGCACAACCACAAGGATTGCTCTTTGTCCGTGCCACGAGCTATCAGCCATCAGCTCTTCTCGCGTTCGTTACGACTTTCAGCCGCCTCGTAGGCCTCACGCAGCAGCTGTGCGACATGTTTGACTTCCACCCGTTCCCTCAACCCATTCTTGAGCTGAATCATGCAGGCGGGGCAACTCGTCGCGACCACGTCTGCGCCGGACTGTTCGACCGCGCGCGCCTTCCGTTCAAAGATTTTCTGCGACGTGTCGTAGTCCTTCACAACGTAAGTTCCCGCTCCACCCGCACAACGATCGGCATCTGGCATCTCGGCAAAATCGACACCGGGCAATGCAGACAAGATCGTGCGCGGCTCCTTGGTCACACCGGCAGCCCGTAGATGGCAGGAGGAATGGTACGTGACACATTTCGTTCTCGTCGCGGCCTGTGCCATCGGTGGATGCTGAGGTGACCGTGCCACGAACTCGGCAATATGGACGACTCTCTTGGCCAGCTGTTCCGCCTGGCGACGCTCCTGTCCTTCAGGAAAAAGCGCGGGATAGTCCTTAAGCATCAGAGTGCAGGAGGCACAGCCGGTCACGATCGTTTCATAGGGCGCCAACGACCGGAGATTGAACCGCGCGCCTTCGCGCACGAGATCTTGATGCCCGTACGTTTGAATCGGTGTGCCGGAACAACGTTGAGGCGGCAGCGCCGGTTCAACCCCGTGCTTCCGCAACACGCCGATAACGGCATCGCCCACGCCGTCGTCGAAATAGTTCGCCGCACATCCGTGAAAGTACGCGACGCCGCCGGACGTCGCCGGCTTCGACTCTTTCGGCACGAGGTCGGCATGGCGGTCGCGCAACTGTCGCGGAGCAAATTTAGGCAAGACAAGTTCGGACGGCAACCGTGCGGTGGCAGCCAGTGCTTTCATCACCGGCCTCGTGATCCAATCGAGCAGCTGCCTCGGCAACGGCTGGTCCCAGACCGGCTGTGTCTTGCCCAGAAATCGAAGGAAGGACTCGAATGGCTCACCCTTCGCATGTAGCCGGAAGATCCAACCGGCCAGCCGATTGGGATGTTCGGCCCGCTTTTGCAGAATGAGGTCGGACACATCGACCCCAGCCGGACATATGGTACGGCAGGATTTGCAATTCAGGCAGGCCTCCACCACCCGCTTGGAATTCAGGTAGCTGTAGTCCTTCGCCGTCACGATCTCGAACCAGCCCCGCGAACTCATATCCTCGGATTGGAAGATATCGTACACCGGACAGACGGAATTGCACTTGGCGCAGGTCGCGCAGGGCTTGGAGAGCCTGGTGTAGTCGATGTGTTCGGTGAAGGAAGTTTCGCTGATCTTGATTCCAGGATTGAGGATGTTTCCCGCATCGAATGCCCTCTTCACCTCGACAAAGAGTCCGTAGAGCTCCTCGCCGAACATTTTCCTCACGTATTCTGCTCGGACCCGGCCATCGCCATGTTCTCCACAAATGGATCCGCCGAATCGATCGAGAACTGCCGAGTGAATCTCATGGTATGCTTGAACCATCTTTTCAAAGTCTTGGGGATCGTTCACATTCAGTAATGGAACAATATGCGCATTCCCGTTTCCGATATGCCCGAAAATAGCCACGGGCACATGCTGCCTCCCGAAAAATTCTTCTAGAAACCGGATGAGCTCGCTGATGCGTTCAGCCCGCACCACCACGTCGTCTACGAAATTGATCGGTTTCTTTCTGGCATCGAACCGATAGAGTGTTGGATAAAGCGCCTTTCGTGCTTTCCACAGTTGCTCACGACGCTCCGGATCGAACGCCAGAGTGAGCTCCGACGCCAGCTTGTAGGGGCGGCAAGCTGCCGCCATTTGCTCGGCCCGCTCATGCAGATCCACCTCGAAGGAGACGGCGTCCAACTCAATCAGTAAAGTCGCTGCCGCATCGGCAGGCACGCCAAACTTGGCCCGTCCGATCAGATCGAGCGTATTCGCATCCATCACTTCCAACGCACTCGGATGCAGCGCGAGCAACCGTGGCACCGCCTCGCCGACTTCCTCCAGCTGGCGAAAATGAATGAGGCCGGTCAGTGTGGCTTTCGGCTTCTCGACAAGCTTCAACGTGGCTTCGCTCACGACACCCAGAGTCCCCTCACTGCCGATGAAAAGTTTCGGCAGATCGAAGATCCCGCCTGCGAGACCATCGGCAATAGCAAAAAGATTGTAGCCGCAGCTGTTCTTGCTGACCGTCGGCCTCTTGGAGTTGATCAAGTCTGCATGTGACGACCAAACAACAGCCCGTGGCGAGAAAGCTGCTTATTTAATTCAGAGAGGACCACCCCCGGCTGGACGCGCGCCCATTGCTCCTTGGGGTTCACCTCTAGAATCCGATTGAGCCGCGAGACATCAAGGATGATGCCGGACCCGATCGCAGAGCCGGTGAGATTCGTACCGGCTGCCCTCGGTGTCAGCGGAATCCCGCGAGTGATTGCATAGCTGACGGTTTTCGCAATGTCGTCCTCGGACTCCACCAAGACCACAGCCTTGGGAACCATGCGATAGATGCTGGCATCGACGGCATAGGCCGTGAGGGTAGGAAAATCATCTTTCACTTTCTCCGAGCCGAGCTGGCCCCTGAGGTCTGCTGCGATTGCGTGCGATCGTTCCGGCAGGATGAGCGTTGGCGCAGTCATGGTTCAGGCGTGGCGCATTCTAGACAGCTCATCATGAGAAGAACAAGGGCGTGGTTGTTGGAAAGCCGTGAAATCTCCTACAATGCTGCTCTTGTGAGAGGAATTCATGACTAAACCAACGTTGTATGTCACTCGTCCGCTCCCGGAACAGATCATGGTGAGGATTCGGGATCAATACAGGCTTCTTTCCGAACCGATAGATCGGCCGCCGACCTCCGACGAACTGCGCCATGGTTTCCAGCAAGCCGATGCCGCCATCTGCACGCTTGCGGAGGACATCGACGCCTCTCTACTTTCAAATGCCAAGCGATTGAAGATTGTCGCCAACTATGCGGTGGGCTACAACAACATCGATGTATCGGCAGCCAAACAGCGTGGCATTGTCGTCACAAATACACCGGACGTGCTCACCGATGCCACGGCTGACCTGACCTGGGCCCTATTGCTTGCAGTCGCGCGGCACGTGGTCGAAGGTGATCGTTGGATGCGCTCCGGCACATGGCCCGGATGGACGCCTACGCAGATGCTCGGCGCGGACGTGTCAGGCAAGGCGCTCGGCATC
>JACPZN010000265.1 GCA_016195505.1 Nitrospirota bacterium
AGGTGGCTGTCCCCGGTTCAGGAGAGACGTTCAACCAGGAGTTGGAGTATGCGGGACGGGTCGCGGACTTTCTCGAATTCGCCGAACTGCTCTGTCACGATGCATTACAGCGGGAGGAATCTTGCGGGGCGCACTTCCGTGAGGAACATCAAACAGCCGATGGAGAACCGAAGCGCGACGACAACCGGTTCGCACACGTGGCTGCATGGGAATATCGGGAGAATGGTCAGCCCATTCTGCACAAGGAACCGCTTACCTTTGAATTTGTGCAGCCGAAGACGAGAAGCTACCAATGAGGCGTGAAGCGTGAATCGCATCTCGTGAAACGTCGAAGGAAGAGATCTGACAGAGCATGAAGTTTAGTTTGAACATTTGGCGGCAGCAAGGTCCCGACGACAAAGGCCGATTGGTGACCTATCAGGCTCAGGATGTGAGTCCTGACATGTCGTTCTTGGAAATGCTCGACAACGTGAATCAAGAGTTGATCGTGAAGGGCGAAGAGCCGGTAGCTTTCGAGCACGACTGCCGCGAGGGGATCTGCGGGAGTTGCTCGCTCGTGATTAACGGGGTGCCCCACGGGCCGGAGCGAGGCATTGCGACCTGCCAGCTGTATATGCGGCGATTTTCCGATGGAGCCACCATCACGATCGAACCGTGGCGCGCACGCGCATTCCCCATCATCAAAGATCTGGTCGTGGATCGGCGAGCGCTGGATCGGGTGATGCAAGCCGGTGGGTATATCTCCGTCAATACCGGAGGAGCCGTGGATGGCAACGTGCTGTTGATCGGGAAAGATCAGGCCGAAACCGCCATGGACGCCGCGTCCTGCATCGGCTGCGGCGCTTGTATCGCTGCTTGTAAGAATGCATCGGCCATGTTGTTCGTCGCGGCCAAGGTGTCCCATTTGGCCTCGTTGCCGCAAGGAAAGCCTGAACGGACCCGTAGGGTTACAGCGATGCTGGAGGCAATGGATCGGGAAGGATTCGGTGCCTGCGGGAATCAATACGAGTGTGAAGCGGTCTGTCCCAAAAGCATCAGTGTCGGTTTTATCGCCACGCTCAATCGAGAATATATCCGCTCCAGCCTCGTTGAATCCCGCTTGCCCATCGTATCGGAGGCTCCGCATGCTGAGTCCGACTAGCAGGATGGTAAAAAGTCTCAAGAATCCGCTGCGCGAGATGGCAATCAGCTTGACTGTGGGGGAAAGGCCTTTATAGTGCGGTCATAGGATGAGTGCAGCCCCCTATGACGGAGACGAGGACCGAATGAGTCGCCAGGTGACCTGTCCACAGTGCCGGAAGGAGGGCGCGCTTCGTTCACGCCCCCAATCACCCCGCGAGCATGTTGCCGCGTTGATCCGAATCATTCCATTCCACTGTCAGCACTGCAGTCATCGATTCTTAGCCTGCCGCTTGGGCAAGGATGGCCCCCAACATCCGATAGATCGCCGGGAACATCTGCGCATTCCTGTTCGACTCTATCTTTCATTCTCCGGCGGGAAAGTACGGGGCGAAGGCACGGTGATGGATCTTTCGTTGGGCGGTTGTGTTATCAAGAGCGAGACACAGGTGCATGTGGACGATATTTTTTATCTTGAGATCGCGATCGCTGAGGATGAAACCCCGATCGAAGTGGCAGCCATGGTCCGTTCGGTCAGCGTGCGCGGTATTGCGTTTAAGTTTCTCCGGAAGGCCCAAGAGAACAAACGACTCCTTACGTTCATCCAGTCCAATTCCGGTTCTACCTCTTCTGTCCTTTCCAAAGCCGTCGAACCGACGGTGTCCGGCTAATTCGTTCCTGACAGATTTTCTCGTAACAATTAAAGTGGTGTTTCCCAGGCAGACGGCAGCGGATATTCCGTCACCAGGCGGTCATGCTCGGCGAGATCGTAGGCTTCGATCGTCAGATCGGTCTGATCCATCGGTTCTGCACACGTGGGGGAGCAGAGAAAGTCGATGAGAGCTTGTGCCTTGTCGCGGGTTGAAAACCGACAAAGCCCATGTTCGGGCATGCCGGATGAAGGATGCCAGAAGGCGAGGTCGATGGCACTGCCTTGATAAATGCCCAGGGCTCGGTGCCGAACTTGAAACCCGCCCGGTAAGTGAGACGACGGCTCCAGCGACATGGGGTCCTCTTGACCGACATATCTAAATGATTATTGCCATGGTAGCATGATTCCCTGGCCGGACGGCAACAGGGTCCGGCTCTGCCGAAGGAGGAAACAATGACACGTGAGTGGTGGAGCAAGGGAGCGATGGGTGTCGTGATGGCATGCGTATTGTCTGCGTCCGGCTGTGGATACAATGATCTCCAAGGCTTGGACGAAGATACCAAGGCCGCTTGGAGTGAAGTCATCAATCAATACCAACGCCGCGCCGATCTGATTCCGAACCTTGTCGCCACTGTGAAGGGGTATGCCGCACATGAAAAGGACACCCTTGAAGGCGTGGTCAATGCGCGCGCCAAAGCCACAGGGATTCAGGTCACGCCCGAGATGCTGAAAGACCCGGCGGCCTTCGAACAGTTCCAGAAAGCACAAGCCGGCCTTACGTCGGCATTGGGTCGTCTCATTGCCATCGCTGAGAACTATCCGAATCTCAAAGCCGATCAAAACTTCCGCGATCTCCAAAGTCAACTGGAAGGAACGGAAAACCGGATCACGGTCGCCCGGAAGCGGTATATCGACCGTGTCGCGGAGTACAACAAGATGGTCCGTTATTTCCCGACCAATTTGACGGCCAAGCTTCTGCTGCATCTGGAAGAGAAGCCGAACTTCACCGTGGCAGATGAGAAGGCCGTTGCCAAGCCGCCCGAAGTCAAATTCAACTGAGCTCAGGCGACCAATGGGGAGTATCACGATGAGCCGTGTCCGGCGAGAGCTGGCACGGCTCATGATGTTTCTCGCACTCTGTGTGATTGCCCCTCCTGGCTGGGCTCTCGAAGTTCCTCCATTGACGGGACGGGTCGTCGATCCATCGCATGTCCTACCAACCCCGGCCGTTGAGTCGCTGACGGCTCAACTGGCGGCGCACGAAGCGAAAACCAGCAATCAAGTCGCCGTCTTAATCATTCCCTCGCTCGACGGGGATCCCTTCGAAGAATTCTCCCATCGCGTGGCGACGACGTGGAGACTCGGCCAGAAGGACACCGACAACGGTGCACTGCTGTTCGTGGCGATGAAAGAACGCAAGGTTCGGATCGAAGTCGGGTACGGGCTGGAAGGCGCATTGACCGATGCCCGATCGGCACAGATCATCAGAAATGAGATCGTTCCCCGGTTTCGCGCCGGCGATATGCCGGGTGGAGTGGTTAGAGGGGTTGACGCGATTCTGAAGACGATCGAAGGAACCTATCAGGCATCCGACAAAGCAGTTCCTAGGCCGGACAACGATGTCATGGGGCAGGTCGTGGTGGCGGTGATTGTCGGATTGGTTGTCGGGTTGGGCCTCATGAATGTTCATCGGCTCCTCGGGCCGGTCGCCGGCACCGGACTCTCCGTGCTTCTTGCGCCCTGGCTGGTACCTGCTTTGATCACAGGTGGGATCACCCTGTTGTTGCTCACATTTATCGGTGCGGCCGGTGCCGGTGGACGGAAAAGCGGGCGCCGAGGTGGGGATGATTGGGTTTGGTACAGCAGCCGCGACGGTGGATGGGGCGGCGGCTCGTTCGGCAGCGGAGGGGGTGGTTTCAGTGGAGTCGGGGGCGATTTTGGAGGAGGTGGTGCCAGTGGAAATTGGTAAAGGGTTGAAGCTGACCGCCGACGAGCGGGAACGGATCAAGGCGGCGGTACATGCGGCGGAGCAACAGACGAACGCAGAGATCGTTCCGATGATCGTCGCGCGGTCCGGACTCTATCGCGATACGCAACATTGGGCCGGGCTGACTTTCGCGCTGTCGGTGCTGACCGTCCTGCTGACACTGGAAACGCTGTGGCTTCCTTGGGGCTGGCATGCTTCGAATGCGGCTTGGCTGGTACTCGCAACAGTCCTTACCTACGTTCTGGGAGCTTGGCTCGGCACGCTGGCTCCCATCATTCGCCTGTTCACGTCGACTGAACGGATGCGGCACAAAGTCCGGCTCAGGGCCGAACGGGGCTTCGCCCAACATGCAGTCTCACAGACCCGTGAGCGCACCGGCGTGCTGATCATGCTGTCTATCCTGGAGCGTCAGATCTATGTGCTTCCCGATCAACCCTTGGCTCAGCGAGTGCCTATCGATCGGTGGTCGCAAGTCGTACAGGCCGCCGTCGAACGGTTGAAGACTGAGGATATCACGGGCGGCTTGTGCCAGGGGATCGAGCGCTGTGGCCGTCTTCTGGCGGAGATTTGCCCCCTCCGTCCCGGCGACAATCCCGACGAACTACCGGACGAATTGATTCAGGAGCCGTAGAACGTCTCGATCCGTCGTCCGCGAAGCCGTAGGAATGTTCGGTCTCAAGCCCTCGAATTTTCTGCTCGCGAGATCATCGCGCGGCCGGCCATAAATCGGATAGTAAAAGGGAGAATCAAAACGTCCATATCGGCTTGGTCGCTCTAAGGTAGCCCAAGAGGATGTCTCTGCGGGCAACGATGCCGACCAGCTTGCCTTGAGCGTCAACCACGGCAACCCGGATAAGATGTTTGCTCTGCAGCAAGTGTATGATCTCCGGAGCTGGAGTATCCCGGGGCACAGAGACTTGCCCCCTGGTCATAATGTCCCCTGCTGTCACTTTGGACAGGTCTTTGCCTTCCATGATTGTCTTCAGCAAGTCGAACTCACTCACAATCCCCCCTACCTTGCCGTCTTTGGCTAAACTGGGAACGCTCCCAAAACCGCCTTCAGTGATTGCCCCAGCCAGCTTATCTCCCATATCCTCAACGTGGTAGTACGACACCACATCTTGCATGAACTGCTCCGCCGTGAGCATTGCGAAATCCTTGAGGCCTATCATGTAATCAACGCGTCGCATAATCAGTTTCTCCTTTTTGGGTGAGGTCTTGTTGGATTAATGGATGGACCGTTGTCGTTTGGCTTTCTTGTTGATTGGATCCTATTAGTAGCCCGCGCCTTTTCTCGTCTTGAGTTGTGACAAGGCAACTGGCCGCTGCACCGTTGTGGAGGTGGGAACCATTCCTCGAAGCGCACCCCTCACGAGCGCGAACAAGAAAATAGAATCCATCAGAGCGACCGTCCTCTCGTTCGACCTATGAACTCCCTTACCTCGCAAGAGAACAGCATAAAATATACCTGGTTTGCACGTAGCGGCGTCGTTCACGATGCCAGTGAATTAACGCATCCTAGACATGGAATGGCGAGGACGAGCTCTTGTTTGGAGGGGTAT
>JACPZN010000266.1 GCA_016195505.1 Nitrospirota bacterium
TACCTATCCGCTCGCAGGTGATCGAAGCGAGCAGTTCAAGCGAGGCTTGGTATGTGCCCCCTCGGCCCTTCACTCGCTGCGGCCTTGCTGAAGGACCCTTTTGATCATCCTGAGGAACAATTCACCGACCCGCCGTCCTCACATAGCACTGATCTTCAAACCGCTCGCCACGTAAGTACTTCGCAATCACCATCCATTCTCGTCTGGCATCTGTCAGGCTGACATAGGTGCTGTGATCCAACTGGAACAGTTGGATCGCAAACAGCGTTGTTAAGGCAGGGGGAGGGTTCTCCATGGGGAGAGATGTGAATGGATATGTCCCGCCAGTGCGCTCAAACTTATCTGTTGTCGCAAGCAACGGCGCCAGATCCTGCCATGAACCCTGCTCCAATACGTTGCTGTCGGCCGGAAACATGTAGAAGCTGTCACTCGGCGCGCCCTTCATGCAAAACGACGTCTTCACAACCACATCTTGCTGCCCATCATTGTCCAGATCCACGAGCGACTTGTCGAGACTCGAACAGTGTCTTGTCTTCGGCCCTTGCCCCTTGAGCTCAACAGGTTTCCACTCCACCGTCTTGAGCAACTCACTATCAAGCATGAGTTTGTCTCCAATAAACTTCGCCACCTTTTCACAGACCGCCTTATCCTTGAACGCTATCAGCTCCACAGACGACGCAACCGCAATCGCCGGGATAATCAGAAACAACATGCTGCCAATACTAGCACCCTTCATAAAGACACCTCATGCTTCCTGGCCTCGCCTTTCGATTGACAACCTGTCTCAGCCTTTCTAAGATACCCCAAATTTTTCGTCTCCGCTATTTAACCATGACTGCAACACCGCTCCAAGACCTCGCCAAATCTCTCCACAACTGCCAACGCTGCAAACTGGCTAAGCTGGGACGCACGCAGGTCGTGTTCGGCGTAGGGAATCCGCATGCGAGTATCATGTTCGTAGGCGAGGCGCCAGGGTTCCATGAAGATCAGAGGGGCGAGCCGTTCGTCGGTGCAGCGGGAAAACTTCTGAACGATCTACTGGCTTCAGCAAACCTGTCACGCGATCAGATCTATATTGCCAACGTCATCAAGTGCCGACCGCCAAACAACCGCGATCCTGAGCAGGACGAGGTTGAAACTTGCAAACCTTTCCTAATGCAGCAGATTCAGATAATTCGGCCCAAGATGGTCTGTACACTGGGCAACTGGGCGACACAGACGTTACTGGAGAGAAAAGTCGGAATCACGAAAGTGAAGGCGCAGGCCTTTTATATGAAGGACTTTGTCATCTTCCCGCTCCTGCACCCAGCCGCAGCCCTCCACCAAGGCAACCTGCTCGCCACGCTGAAGGAAGACTTTAAGAAGCTGAAAGAGTTTCTGGATCGCCACACGAACCCGGCCGAACCTACCGTGGCGGCGCCAATTGCCGCTCCTACGCTACACATCGAGCTGCCACAGCCAGCCCAGATGGATCTGTTTGGCTCCTGACGCCCTTGATCATTGAAGATCCGATGGCTGATACAGAAAGCGATCGAGGCCGACACTGAAGTCCCAGTGAACGGCGAGATACACGGTATTTGCCGGGGCACTGGGTTTCTCATCCACAAATCTTAGCCACGCTCCCAATTCGATTGGGGCCACACGGCCAATATCGAAGGACTTCGCCACATTCACTTCGGTCATTTTCCTCGCACCAAAGAATCGATCTCCACTGGCCGCAAAGAAATTGTCGCTTTTCCATTGTGCCACGCCGACCTTGACGCCTTTCACAATAACCCAACGGCGAACTTCTGAGCCGTGTCCTTGATTTGTCATCCTGGGCATCTGCGTATTGGGTTGATCTTCGTTCCAAACATTGCTGCACCAACTCCGGCCTCTTCCCAGAGTGGCCAGGCTGAGAATGGAGTGGGAAATACGACCTCAGGCCCAGCCATCCAGGCCGTATTGTTCAGTACCGAGAGTGGCCTAAAATCGGGGAACGGAATTTCGCCACCGGCATGATCCCAGTGGTACGGCACATTGAACCGGAGAGGACCGAACATCAACTTCCCAACATAACCCACATCAAACCGCTCATTAGTCAGCTTGGTATTTTCCTGATACCAATTAATGAACAACTCCTGACGATAATACTTCTGATCGACTAAAAGCTGAAGCCCCTGCTCGACAGGGCGCACAAAGTATACAAAGTCGTCGAAGACGGCACCGTGAAACGGATGTCGGACCTGCAACGTACCGGCTATAAAATAAATTCCGTCAAAGGGTTGATGGGCCAGGGAAATGATTGGACGGATCTGTCGAATGGTGTGTTCCCCGCCGAATGGGACGGCGAAAAACACTCCGCCGTACAGACTGAGATTCGAAATGGGAGAATACCGCATTTGCAAGCCAGTGAAATCTCCGAAGACTGTATAGCCGTTAATCTCTTCTTCGCCGCGAAAACAAAATCCCCCTTGGCATCCGAAGGGTCGTTTCGCAAAAGTGCCTTGCGATTCAACATTATACGCATAGGTTGTATTGAATACTTCGAGCGCGACCTTCGGCTGCTGGTTTCGATCGAATGCGTAAAATATCGGTCATAGCGGAAACATGTCCCTCCAACCGGGCGTGGGCAGTCCAATTCATCTGCTAAGACATCCGATGCCGACATGTAGGAGACA
>JACPZN010000294.1 GCA_016195505.1 Nitrospirota bacterium
CCACGCCTGTCGGAATGTGTGTGATGCTGACCGCCGAGTAGGTGGTATTCACGCTCTGCCCTCCGGCGCCCGAAGAACAAAATGTGTCGATACGGAGATCCTTGGGATCGATGTGAACATCCACCTCGTCGACTTCCGGCATGACCGCGACGGTGACCGTGGAAGTGTGAATGCGACCGCTGGCTTCCGTCACCGGGACCCGCTGCACTCGATGTACGCCGGCCTCGTACTTGAATTGGCTGTACGCCCCCTTGCCTTCGATCAGTGCAACAATGTTCTTGTACCCCCCGATGCCGGTCTCGCTGGCTTCGACCGTATCAACCTCCAACCCTTTTTTCTCGGCATACTTGACGTACAAGCGGAAAAGTTCTCCGGCGAACAAGGCCGCTTCATCCCCGCCGGTGCCCGCTCTGATTTCCAAAACCAGATTTTTTTCATCCCTTGGATCTTTGGGAATCAGAAATCCCTTCACCCGTTCTTCCAATTCGCCCCGCTGACGCTCCAACTGAGCCGCTTCTTCTGACGCCATCTTCTGCAACTCGCTGTCGGCGGAAGGATCGGCGAGAATTTGTGCCGCCTCTTCAAGCTGCTTGGCGTATTCACGATAGGTCTCAAAGAGCGTTGCCGCAGGTTCCAGTTCAGTCCGTTCCTTGCTTAGCTTGTGCAGCAGGGACGGCTGGCTGACAACAGAGGGATCCATGAGCTGATCGGTCAACTCATGAAATCGCGATGCGACGGACTCCCATTTCGTGAGTAATGCGGCTTCCATGATGCTCGCTCCCCGCCCTCACCATCAAACACAGGCCACAAAAACAAAGAGACCCTGCTTCGGGCGAAGCAGGGTCTCCTCTATGACTGTCGGTGTCGCTACTTGCCCTTCTTCGCGTACTTCTTCTTGAACCGCTCTACACGCCCCTCGGTGTCGACGATCTTCTGCGTGCCGGTGAAGAACGGGTGGCAATTTGAGCAGATATCGACGCTGATGTCACCGATGGTGGTGCGCGTCTTGAACGAATTCCCACAGGCACAATGGACTGTGGCCTCCCTATACATTGGATGGATGCCCTTCTGCATGACCTGCGACTCCTTACCGAAGTATCCGCCCAGTTTCTTGGCCCTTTGCCAAAAGCATCACACTTTATCCGAAGGAAGGGTCCAGAAACAAGCGTCACTTACCGATTCATGGATTGCAGGAACTCCTGATTGGTTTTGGTGCCCCCAATCTTGTCCATGAGGAATTCCATCGCTTCCATGGTGCCCAAGGGACTCAAAACCTTGCGCAAGATCCACATCTTGTTGAGCCGATCCTTGTCCACCAGCAATTCTTCCTTTCTCGTCCCGGACTGACTGATATCGATCGCCGGGAAGAGGCGCTTGTCGGCCAGCCGACGGTCCAGATGGACTTCCATATTGCCGGTCCCTTTGAATTCTTCAAAGATGACGTCGTCCATGCGGCTGCCGGTGTCCACGAGCGCGGTCGCCATGATGGTTAGGCTTCCGCCGTTTTCAATATTGCGAGCCGCACCAAAAAACCGCTTCGGCCGCTGAAGCGCGTTTGAATCGAGACCGCCGGAGAGCACCTTCCCGCTCGGCGGCGCAATCGTGTTGTAGGCCCGTGCAAGACGCGTGATGCTGTCCAGCAGGATGACGACGTCTTTCTTATGCTCGACCAGCCGCTTCGCTTTCTCCAAGACCATTTCCGCGACTTGCGCATGACGCTGGGCCGGCTCATCGAATGTGGAGCTGATGACCTCAGCCTTTACCTGCCGCTGCCAGTCCGTAACTTCTTCCGGCCTTTCATCGATCAGCAGAACGATAAGCGTCACTTCCTTATGGTTCTTGAGAATTGCCCGGGCGATCGCCTGGAGCAGCATTGTCTTCCCGGTGCGCGGAGCAGCCACGATCAATCCCCGCTGGCCTTTGCCGATTGGAGTTGTCAAATCCATCACGCGGGTGCAGTACTCTTCACGGTCGAATTCCAAGTTGATCCGCTCTTCGGGGTACAGCGGGGTCAGGTTATCGAAGAGAATCTTGTCCCGTGCGACTTCGGGGTCTTCGTAGTTGACCTTCTCAACCTTGAGTAATGCAAAGTAGCGTTCACTCTCCTTCGGAGGCCGGATCTGCCCTGAGACGATGTCGCCGGTACGGAGATTGAACCGGCGAATCTGTGAAGGGGAAATATAGATGTCGTCGGGACCGGGGAGATAGTTGGAGTCCGGAGCGCGCAGGAAGCCAAAGCCGTCCGGGAGAGTTTCTAGCACTCCTTCCCCGAAAACTACGCCGTTTTTTTCAGTCTGAGCCTGGAGGATCGCAAAGATCAACTCCTGTTTTCTCAGGTTGGCGGCTCCCTCGATTTTCAATTCGCGGGCCACGTCATTGAGGTCAGCAATCGATTTTTGTTTCAACTCTGCGAGATGCATCACTTCCCCCTTCGCTACTGACATACGACTCCTCTCGAGCCCTTGGCTCGCTTCTGGGACACAACAACTCGCTCGAACTGATCGGCCATATGGCTATGTGTCGGTGTGTTTGGATGGAATAGCTTGTGGAGGATGTCCACCGTATCTATGCAGCAAGGATATCGTCTTCGAGATCACCGGAGAAAATCAGAATACAAACAAAATCTTTGGCTGGCCTACGACTCCCTCACTCACTAGATTTGGTTCGAGACAGGTTCCGGAGTTGACTTCTTTGATGGAGAGAATATGTTCACACGGGAATGTTAGCGTCAATGATACCCGGACCCAGGCTTGTTGTCAACTAACATCTCCGGTTCATGTTTTTCCGTTACCGGTCACACCCCGTTCAGTCCCTCTACCCCAGGGGCCGAGCTTTTCAACCGGTTGTTCCCTGGATTTGAAGTGTGTTACACAGGAAACAGGAGCTCAACCCTAATGGCGCAGGACGAGAACGAAACCAGTCCGGGCCGTGTCTTCTCTCTCTTCGAAGCCAACCAGCTGATCCCTCAGCTCCAGTCACATCTGTCAACTGTACAACAAGGGAAGGCGGTCCTTATCCGAACGCACGAGGAGGTGCGAAAAGCGTCGGCCAACGCCGGTCTTGGGGGTGGTACCTCTGTCGGCACCCATTACGTCAAGGGCCTCCAGGACATCAGCACCAACCTCCATGCGATCCATGAATTGGGAGTTGTCGTCAAAGACATCGATCTTGGGCTATGCGATTTCCCGCATGTCCGCGATGGTCGAGTCGTCTATTTATGCTGGAAGCTCGGCGAGAAAGAAATACGCTGGTGGCATGAAGTCACATCCGGATATAAAGATCGTTGTCCGCTTGAAGATCCTGTCTAGCCGATGTTGTTCATGATCAACGGAGGCGGGGCCAGCCGACCTCAGAAAACACAGACGCCGAACATGAAATTTGTCATCATCGGGCACGACAGCCCTGAGGGAGAGGCCAAGCGAAAGATCCATAGGCCTGCCCATCTGGCCAATCTAGACCCTCTCAACAAACAAGGACGAGTCATCCTCGCCGGCCCCCTCACGGATAAGGCGGGAAGCTTGCTGGTGCTAGAATTTGAGACCCAAAATGAGGCCGAACGGTTCATCCAAAACGACCCTTACACGGTTCACGGTGTCTTCGAACGGGTTGAAGTTCATCCGTTTATGCAGATCTTCCCCAAGCCAAGCTAACTCACTCCTTTTCCCCTCTCGCCTGCTCTTATTAGGGAGATTGAGACCTCCCAACCCCGTACCTAGGAAGCATTGTCCAGCACCGTTTTGAGCGGTATAGTTACCCTATGCAAATCAGGCACTCTGCCGCTTTCTTAGTCACATCCCTCGCATTGTGTCTCTTGCAGCAGCATGCAGCTGCATCAGACACCACGGTGATCGCAGAAGCTCGGTACCTAATGGCCGACGGCGACACATTGGCTCTTGCTGAGGAGAAAGTGCTGCAACGAGCCCAGCGCAGAGCGGTCGAAGAAGCGGGGCTGTACCTCGAATCCACCTTTCACGACCTCGAAAAGACCACAGGCGGCCGGAGCCTCCAGACCAGCTCTCTGGAGATCCGTACTATTGCCGCAGCGATCACAAAAACCGAAATTCTCGAATCACAGCGCTCCTTCGAGAATGATCGCCCAAGTTTCTTCGTACGTATCCGTGCGATTGTCAATCTCGATAATCTTCACGCCGCCATTCGTCGCTGGCAATCCGAACAACAGTTTGCCGAGCACTTTCGGCGTCTCCAGAAAGAAAATGCTGAACTACGGGCACAGCTCCATGAGCTGAAAACCGCCCCTATTGGCGTACGCACGCTCATCATTGAGCCGCCGGGCCGAAATGGAGCTCGTGAACAAGCCCGGACGTTAGTCGATAAAGCGATCCTGACACAGAACCTCCGGCAGAAGCTCGACATGATCTCTCAGGCTGCGACCCTGGATTCTCAATCTGTAGACCCCTTGATCGTGCGTGGCCAGACCTATCTGCGGCTCGTATCTGCCGCATACTCCAACAAATCCAGGCCCAGCGAATATTCGGAATACATCGACAATGCCCGAATGGATTTTGATCGGGCGCTCTTGATCGACCCGAACAACATATGGGCCTTGCTCGGACAAGGCGACGTCAACACCTGGCTGAAACGACCGGACGAGGCGGCACACTCATATGAACAAGCGCTCGCACTGGATCCCTTTTTCGATATAGCACGCCATCGTTTGATCAATCTCTATACGACCCAAGCCCGTAAACTCACGACCACGAAGCAGTGGTCATCCGCGCTCACAGTGCTCCAGAAGTTTTTGGGTTCCCAGATACCTGACAGCTGGATCCCCTACCAGAAAGAAGCATATTCTCTCCGCAGCGAAATCCATAAGAAGTTGAACCAGCCGACCTTAGCGATCGATGACTTGAGTACGATCCTTAGAGTTGAGCCCACTGATACACACGCCCTCCTCGCTAGAGCCAAGCTCTATCAGGAACAACTCCAGGGACGCTTGGCAAAGGACGACTTCGAACGAGCTTGCCTTCTCGGGTCAGCCGAGGCCTGTGAACAGCTTCCCTAACTGTGATTAACTCCCTGCTTTTCTTGGCCTATCCTGATCATGTATCCGAACGAACAACCTCTCCGCGCCGATTTGACAAGTCAAAAGATCGACACCTATAATGCACCACCTTGCAAGAGTGGAAGTGCCCCGCAA
>JACPZN010000284.1 GCA_016195505.1 Nitrospirota bacterium
ATGGCTTTCGTCTCGCCGCGCCTTGCCGCATTTAACAACTTGCGGCGTTGGTTCATTTCCTCTTCTTCGGTATGGGAAGCAGCTCGTCGTTCCATGCCCTTCCTTTCTCAACAAGGCTGACAGCTGATCAAGGCTGCAACAATCCAGACCCCGGCCAAAAAAAATCGTCGAAGTATATCAGAATCATAAGAAATTTTGGAATATCGAATATTGGGGCGGCTCGAGACGCCTGTTTAATCGATGTCACTCTCGGGACGAGATTTCGGTATCGCCGGCGATTTCGCTATTGAGCGACATTTCGAGCGCGCGTATAAGTATAAAGTAGTTTCGGTACTTACCTTGAGAGGAGACTTATCATGGAACATCGTGACCAGGAACAACCGACCGCAACCGATGATCCCAAAGCGCGCGAATTACTCCGGCGGGCGTTCGAAAAGACCGCGCGGTGGCAGAAGGACTTCAAAGGCTTCACCGCCGACCTGACCGTGAATATAAACGGCAAGGAAACGACGGGGCCCGTGACGGTGAAGGGCCCTCGCGAAGTATCGGTACAACTCGGCGATGCCGAGGTGCAGAAGTGGGCGCAGGAACAGCTCGGCATGATCGCCGTGCATCGCGGCCCGAGGAGCTTTGAAGAATCGGACGGAAAATATACATTGACCATGGAGAAAGATGGGCATCCGTTGGGCACTAAGCTCGACATCCATGGATCAAATTCGTTCTATCGGATCAAGGACAACCGGATTACCCAGATCAATCGCAATATGGCGCATCCCGGCATGAATCCGTTTGCGTTTACGATCAACGTGGAAGAAAGCGCCATCACGCAGGACCAGAAAAATCTCACAACGAAGTACACCGTCTATTACTACTCGCCCACGGATGGAAAGCTAAACAATGTGGAAAGTTTCACTGATACCCACGTGCGTGTCGGATCATCCGATTTGCCCGCCACCCGCCGCATCATCACCTATGAAAACGGCGAAGTCGTGGTCAAGAGCTTGACATTCAAGAATCATAAGCTGCTTTAACCATGGATCTGAGAAAGAACTTTCCACGCAGCATGCGCGTCAAGCTGGAAGGCTATGTCCACTTGGCGCGGATGATCGATAAATGCCGCGCCGTGCTGGCCGGCACCGAGGGCGAATACATCTACCCCTGCCCGATGGACGAACGGCTCATGGAGTTTGCCGGGATCACAGCCGAGCAATTCACAGCAACCGTGAAGGCCAATCCAACCGACGAAGGAGTCGCTACATGGTTTCGGCAGGTGGCCAAACCGCACCACTCTGCCGAACTGGAGGAGTGGAATCAAAAGCTCTTAGCACGTGGCCCCAGCTCGCCCGAGAGCGCCAAGAAATTCAAAAAATACCGCGACGCCATCGACCCTTCGCGCACCGACCTGACCAGTTGGGCTGACCTTCAAGATCTGGAAGAAGGGAGGACCGTTCCCCGCAGAACGCTTGCAAGGTCGTCACCCTGAGACTATCGAGATGATCAGAAGAAGAGCACGCCTCAATACTCTCGGCGTCACTCATCGAGGCTCGGACGAAGCAGGAACGGACCATAGGACAGGGCAAATACCAGATAGGCGCCGCTCCAGCTTGCCGCAGCCAACCCCAGAACGAGATGCGTCGTGAGGCCGGTCGACGGCCCAAGCACCCGCATGAGGGCCCCCAGAAACACCAGCAGATAGATTGAGGCCGTCAAGGGGCCCGCGTGCCGGGGCCGTCCTGTGTGGCCCAAGCTGGCACGGGTCATCACTCCCAGTGTCATCACGCCGACCGCACCGGTGGTGAGCGCGTGCAGTGCATCCGCCGTCGCTAGACCAACTCCAAGCAGCGATCCGCCGAGTACCAGCAGCGCGACGACCACCCAGCCGTATCCCACATGCAGTACCAGCACCAACGGCTCACGCCACGTGAGCCAACCGTACCAGCGCGCCAGGCGGCCCGCATTGATGAACCCGGCCATCACGAACAACCAGCCCGTTGCCGTAGCCTGTGGCTGTACGATCCAGACTACGGCGGTCATGACGACGAGTATGATCGACAGGCCGTCGTAACGGGAAAAGGCCGCAGGCTGTTCGGTCCTGCCGAGTATACGGAGGAATTCACCGGTAAAATTCGGGGTGACGCGCCCGCCGATCACCGTCAGCAGCACCATAATCACCGCGAGCGCCATGCGCGGAGGAAGATCCGCTTCCGTTCCGCTCAGCGTCAACACATGGAACAAAATATTAGTGCAGGCATATAGGCTGATCAGCACCCCCATCGGGGCATGCATCCAGCTTTTCGCCGCAGCAATTTCCCGCCAGATCAGTCCTGCCGCCGTCACGAGAAAAGCTCCATCCACAACAGCCGACAGGGAAGGCGTGAACCACGGAATAGCGATGGCGAGACGCCCCGCCAGCCACAGCGCCCAGAGACCCATCAGCTCATGCCCTCTGATTGGAGGACGATCGGTCCAGTTGGGAATTGCTGTCAGCATGAAGCCCATGATCACCGCAGGCAGAAAACCGAACACCATCTCATGCACGTGCCACTCCCGCCCCGGATAGAGCACAGTCA
>JACPZN010000285.1 GCA_016195505.1 Nitrospirota bacterium
CCTCCAAGAGATTCTTCGCCAACACGCGCATCTGGCGGGAGGTCCACCCTTTCGTTTCGTGATAGATCGGCACGATCCGCCCCACATGGAGCGTCGATTCCATTTCCTCCCCGACCACTTCGTACTGCGTCACTTCCATCCGCGGGACCATCCAGCCCTGGCGACCGGCAATCACGCGTCCGCTCATCATCACACGCTTCCCGACCGCAAGAATCTCTTCCAAATAGGGCTGATTGAAAAAGACGACCTGCATCCGCCCCGTTTGATCCTCCACACCGATATCGAGCACGCTCAATCGCCGACTCCTCGTCCGCTTCGCTTCGCATTTCCCGATCATCCCGCAAATCGACGTGACCATGCCAGGGACAAGATTACCGATCGGCGTCATCACCGACCGATCTTCATAGCGCCAGGGTACGGTCCAGAGCGCATCCTCCACTGTCTCGATTCCCAAACGCTGCAGCAAGTTGGTGCGCTTGGGCCCTACGCCTTTCACAAAACGGATTGGGAGATTCCATGGATCGCGCCGTTCTTTCCCCTCTGAATGACACTCAGAAGAGGGCTGCATAGGCTTTTGTCCCACAGTCTCAGGCAGCTGCCATACGGCACCTCGAAGCGCCTTGACTATTGCGGCAGCGAGCTGCAGCCGGCGGCGTTGTTCATCAAGGGGAAGCGTATGTCGAAAATCAATGAAGAGATCCCGCAGAGAAATCAGACGCGCTTCAATGGCCTTTGGATACACCTGCCGGCCTAGGGCGGAGAGGACTTGTGTGGCAACGAAGGTACTGAGGTTCTTGACTGTACCCAGGTGGGCGTATTCGTCCCGGCTCGCAAACTCGATGGGACGCGCGATGCGGTCCAACCAATTCTGAAACGGCGTTGCGGAGCCCGACTCGGAAGGAGTCTGCATACCGGAGCGGATCGTAGCACAGCGCCCCCCTCCGCTCAATGACAGCGAGAGGATCACACACCAGGACCGGCACTATGGATTTACCAGAAGGCTTTGCCAGCTTTGCGTAGGGTGCTACACTTGGCCTGGAGCTATTCATGTACCGACGCAACATTACGCATATCCTCACGCCGCTTGGCTCGGTACTCGCGCTGATTATCGGGTATCATCTGTTCCTGAAGCCCTCCTTGGTAGCCCGACCCGCCCCAACAGATTCGAAGCCCGCAGAAACCGTCGAGGCTGTCGCGCCGCCTCCACCGCCACCCAGCAGTCGGCCCCGGGAAGACGAGGTCAAGCAGGTCCGCGCACTTGACCAAACCGTGATACCGGGCACTCCGCACGAGGCGCTCTTGGAAGCAATTCGCGACGAAATTGAGAAACACAACCTGCCGCTCGCTGAAACCAAACTGGCTGGTCTTCCCGCCGCCGTCTTGTCGGATGGGAAGACCAAACCCTTCGTCGCGATTCTCTGGAACAACCTTGGGTTACAATTAGAACGGCTCCACGGCACGCCTGTGGCTGTGAAGGCCTTCAAGAAGGCGGCCGACCTCGACGACTCCAACCCTGTCATCCTCTTGAATTTGGCCCATGCCTATTGGGAGCAGCGTGATCGTGCATTGAACCAGGACCTCCTGACAAAATTGATTGGGCTCGCCCCGGATGAACCGTTCCCCCACCTGGCCATGGCCGACTTGTTACAGGAGCAGAACCAGCTCGCTGAGGCTGCCAAACACCTGGGCCACGCTACCGATCGAGCACGGCAAGACCCTGCTGTGCAATCTTATCTCGCCTCGGTCGCCGCGAAGGTACGCCGAACAGAGTCGGTCGAATCCATCATGACCACGAGAAGCAGCACACATTTTATGGTGAAATTCGACGGGGCAGAGGACCACGGCACCTGGACTACCGTATTGGAAATACTTGAAGAGGCCTACCGAGAGATCGGGCAAAAGTTCGGACATTTCCCCTCAAAGCCCATCGTCGTGGTACTCCATACCAAGGATTCATTTCAGACTGCGACCGGCAGCCCCGCATGGGCCGATGGCTTGTATGACCCGATCCTCGGGCGCATTCACCTCCCCACGCAAGGGGCGACGACGGATACGAAATGGCTCACCAACGTGTTGCGCCACGAATATGTTCATGCGCTGTTGCATGACCGTTTGGGAACAAGCAGCAGTGCGCTGCCCACCTGGCTGAACGAGGGCCTGGCTATGCAATTGGCCGGTGACGCATGGCTTGAGCTCGATCAAGCGATGCAGGGGGGCGTCAAAGTTATTCCGTTGACGTATCTGGAGGGCCCCTGGGGTGCGCTGCCGGCTGCTGCAGCGACGTTGGCATATCTGGAAGCGAACTCCGCCACCCACTATCTGATCGAACGGTGGGGCATGGCGCGTGTCGATGAACTGCTGAACGCGTTCAAGGCGAGAGCATCAGTGGCAACGGCACTCCAGAACAAGCTGTTCGTCTCATACGAACAATTCCACCGCCAGTGGCTCGAGAGCTTCGAGCAGAAACGCACGTAACCGGGCGGTCCCGCTGCCGAGACCATCATTGACGAGGTCTGAAATTCGGGAGGCTGCTAAATTAGATGCGTTCCGACGCGGAACCTTGCAGAAACTGCCATGGCCAGGCGGGAAGCATACGCGCTCGATCGTCGATAGTCTCGTGACTCTCCTCTTCGCCCTCTTGTTGCGAAACTTGATCTTCCCACAGGACCGCCCGCCCGCTGCGGTCAAACATACGAATTCTGAAATCAAAAGTATGGGCCTCCGTTGCCAGCCCATCGTTGCCGGCCAGCCGGGTGCCAATCTGTTGAGCCCGCGCGGACCTTATGCCATCCGCTGAGAACTCATCTTCCCAAACAAGCCCGCCGGTCGATGTATCCAATGCGCGCAACAAGAACACGGGCTGCTGCGTGGCCGTCTCGGCAGCATGAATCTTCGTGATTGTGGCTCGCCGTGGCACCACGGTCGACACCGTTTGCCCAACTCCGCTCCCGTCACTCGGCGTGAGATTCAGCTGCCCTTCCCATTGGAACTTCCCCGTCTTCGCATCGTACACGCGCAACACAAAATTGGAGAGATCCGTCGCACCAAGACCAACCCCGCCGGCAAAGATGCGACCCTGCGAAGGATTTGACCGTCCGTTGTTTCCTTCTTTCACGTTTAGTTCATAGGTCTCATCTGACAGCACCTCACCCGATGCGGCATCATAAACCTTTACAGTAATCGTGGAGACCGAACCGATTTGGTAGCCAAAGCCCGCCGCCACGATCGTCCCTTTTTCTTCTGCCTTCTCAGCACCCATTTGGCCCCAGGCCTGGCCAGTCCACAGCGATAGACATAGCCCTACGCAGGCCACCGATGAGATGACCTGCAAACGTCGTAGACAAAGACTGGATGGTATACGATCTCTATGAGCATGAATCGAAGCGGGAATAGAGGATGAGACATCCAGATCTCGAGGGAGCCGAGATAACCAATGGCTCAGCGACATAGGCCCTCCTGATGCTTGAGCGCATTCTGCAAGGAGATCAAGCCGCCGGTAAATTCCCCACTGTAGGAAGATTCCCCCCGAAAGAGGGGGGCGCAGCAAGGTGAGACTTGCCTGAATCAGCCTTCAGAGCGAGAGGACCGAGCTTCACCAAACAGGCGATACCGATGACGGGCGATCATTCGATAGCCCCATTCTGCCAGTCTTTTGGCGAGAGGAATCCGTAAACACTGCAGCAGAAGCTTCCCACCTGGCAAGCTGGGAGCTAAGGGCAGGAGCGCATCGAGACCCTGGCGAACTTCCCCAGATGGACGAACCAGGAATGCCATATCGGGGCGGCCTAATCGGTAGTTCTGCCCCAGCACGCTTTTGGCCTCGTCGCTCTGATAGGGGAGAAATCGAACGTCAGAACCGGTTTGCCCCACCCCAGCCTGTTCGAGTTTCCGTTTCGTGGAGACACAAAGCCGGCATTGACCGTCGTAGATCAACAAACAGATCTGCTTCGACTTCTGATCCTCTGTGCGCTCATCAGGCACCATGGCATCAGAAGCCTAACACTCTCTCTCAACGGGCAACAAGGCAACCATTGCCGATGCTACCTATCCAGTCTATAGTTTCCGCATGAAACGGAATGCCTTACTCACCCTGTTGGCAGGAATCCTGTTTGTCGGTATAGGGTCTCTCGCACTCTCAACGGGGCATGGAGAATCTACGATACCGGCGCAGGCCTGGTGGATCGGCTTCTTGGCCCTCCTGCCGGTCGGACTGGCGATGCTGGTCTGGCTGAAGATTCGCTGGGCGGCAATGGCCTGTGTGATCTACGGCACGGTTGGGCTGGCACTCGATCTGGCGACGACGGTCCAGATCCTGACGAGTGATTCGGACCCGTTTGTGCCCCTGACGAGCAGCGTAGTTAGCGGACTTTTGAACTTCCTCTTGATCCTATTCGGCGGACGGTCGTTCCTGGACGTGACCCAGGCGCCGCTGCCTCTAGAATCCCGTCCTCCCAATCCTCCATCCCCTTTTTGATCCGCAGCAACTTGACCTGGCCGAATCCGGCATCCTTCAGCCATCTCGTTGTCTCCGCTGCCGAATAGGTGTTTCCGCCCTCTGTGAACAACAACATCGAAACGGCGAAGAGACTCGCCTCCTCAGGAAACAACCCTTCGCGATCGTGGAGGAACGCGTCCTGAATAATGAACCGCCCGCCTGGAACCAACGCTGCCAACGCCCGGCGAAATATGGCCTGATTGTTTTCTGGCGAATAGATATGCAGCACGTTGGAATACCAGATTACATCATATGCGCCGGGGATCGGTGCCTTGGTAAAATCTAGGGGCAGATAGGACAGCCGCCGTCCCGCCCTGTGAGTGGCGGCAATTTCTTTGGCCACCTCCAGTGCGGCCTCTCGATCGCAGACCGTGGCGCGCAGCTGCGGATTTTTGGCAAGAAAGGCCATCGCATAGGTCCCGGGACCTCCGCCAAGATCCAGGAACGTCCTTGCCTGGCGCATCTTCACCTGTGCAGCTATCGCCGGTGCCGTCTCCAACGTCCGGTGATGCATGGCCCAGGTAAACTGGCGGCGATAATCTGGACCGTCTTGGACATCATGGTCGATCGGCAGTCCGCTTCGTACGGATTCCAGCAAGCGGAACCAGTCCGTCCAGTGGCTCTTGACCAAGTCCAAATAGCTGCCGCGATAGGCCGGATGGTTGGTATTGAGCGCCCTGGCCCCAAGTCGGCTATTCTTGTAGGTCGTTCCCTTCTTCAACAGTACGCCGGCCATCGCGAGATTCCGACAGAGAATCCCGAGCCCTCGCTCACTGACCTTGAGTTCTTTGGCGAGTTCGGTAATCGTCCACGTCCGTTCGCCAATGGTCGTAAAGAGGTTCAGCTCCAGCCCCGCCAACAACACACGCGGCAATCGATAGGCCGAGACCGCATCGCGGAACTTATCGAAGGTGGTGATGCGCCGTGTCATGACATCTCTCCGATCTCCCGACAGCACCACCGTATAAGATCCTGCACCTTGGAGGGATCCTGCAGATCTATGGTGCGCGCGAACGTCACCGCAACGAACTCGTCGTTCATCTCAGTCTCTTCCGCAAATCCTGACTGCAACAGAAGCGGCCGAAACTTCGACACAGCCGGCTGAAGAAAATACTTGGCCTGCTTGGCCACTTCATCGGTCCCCAAGTCCTCCGGCGTTCCTTCGGACATGAGTGCCATCACATCGTCCATGGCCACACCATACTGACAGAGCACTGTACCGTCCGACTTGATCTCCAGTAGCCAGCCGTCGGACCCTACATCCATCGCCAGTGCTCCGCCTGGCTCCAATTCATAGAGTTGGGGAAATGATCGTGTCAGAGCGGTGCGGAGCTGCGCCCACGCCGACAAGGCCGGTTCAGTCATGCATGGCTCTTTCGATAGGGCGGCGTGTGATCATGCTTCGCCAGACGTACACGAAGTGCTGCCAGGCGTTTGGTATTTTCTTCGAGCTTCGGCAGCTGATACTTGCGATCCATGTAGACGACTTGTTCGAGCAGGTCGGCGGCATCCTGCAACCGGCCTGTTTCCTCGTAACATTGCGCCAACACGTAGCGCGCACCGCCGATGCGGAGTTCATCGCGGAACCTTTCGGCAATCGACTGGCTGGTCTGGCAACAAGCGATCGCGTCGTCGTAGCGTTTCTGGACCAGGAAGGTGCGCCCGATCATGCGCCAGGCATCTGCCA